>JALYMT010000107.1 GCA_030773555.1 Actinomycetota bacterium
CGCTGACTCGGCGCACCTGGGCCTGTGGGGGCGCCTCGGCCCGCAGCCGACGGACGAGGGCAGCAAGCGCCGTCGGGGCTCCAGCTGCCTCGATGACCACCCGCCCGCCCTCGTTGCGCACGGAGCCATCAAGTCCGAGGTCGCGGGCCACGCGGTAGACGAACGGCCGGAAGCCGACGCCCTGCACGGTGCCCGACACCTCGATGCGTTGGGCCACGCGAGCACCCGGGGCGGGGCGGACAGCGCTCACGAACCCTCCCGCACGCTCGACTGCCCGCCACTATCCGCACGACTGGTCGCGACCGTCAAGACCTGCGGGCCGGACGATCACTTTCGGTGCGGCGTCAGTGCGCGCCCCCCGGGACGGTGACCTGGCGGCGCACCTGGCCGGCGTCGTCGGGCGCGTGCCCATGGGAGTAGCGCTCCAGGCGCTCCCGGGAGACCACGATCTCCTTCTCGGCCTCGTCGCGCCCCACCCAGGTCGCACCCTCGACCGACTTGCCGGGCTCCAGGTCCTTGTAGACCTCGAAGAAGTGCTGGATCTCCAGCCGGTCGAATTCGGGCAGGTGGTGGATGTCCCGCAGATGCTCGTGGCGCGGATCGGTGGCGGGCACGCAGAGGACTTTGTCGTCGCCGCCGGCCTCGTCCTTCATCCGGAACATGCCAATCGTCCGACAGCGCACCAGGCAGCCGGGGAAGGTGGGCTCCTGCAGCAACACGAGGGCGTCCAAGGGATCGCCATCGTCACCCAGAGTGCCCTCGATGTAGCCGTAGTCCGAGGGATATTGCGTCGCAGTGAACAACGTGCGGTCCAACCGGAGCCGGCCCGAGTCGTGGTCCACCTCGTACTTGTTGCGCGATCCCTTCGGAATCTCGATCAGGACGTCGAACTCCATCGTGGACACCTAGCTTCCTCCGGCTGACGCCGGTTGCCCTACTCCCGCTTCGACCGGTTCCGCCGGGTGGCGTGCCCGAAACTCCCGCGGCGAAGTCCGGCCCTGGCCCCCAGACTTACCCCGTTCGCCCGGCCTGTGACGTTCGCCGCGATTCTTCCTGCTGCAGCAGGGCGGCAGGTTTCCCAATCCACCCCGGGGCACCCCGAACGGTCTTACTGTCGATCGAAACACCGCCCACCTGGGGGAGCCTCGGTGACTACGTCGCAGCCGGCCGCAGGTCACGTGAACTTCGTGCGCCTGAAGTCCAGCAACTACGGCAAGGTGCAGCGCCAGCTCTTCGACATCGTGCGCGCGCACCTGCCGGCCGACAGCGTGACGGAGTCGGTGGAGGAGCGGGTCGACGGGGCGGTCAACATGTCGCTCCACATCCGCAAGCCGGGGTGACCGCCAGGTCCCGATGCCTGCCGACGTGCTGATGTCGCACGGATTGGCCGACAAGTCCTACTTCTTCCTCCGGCACAAGCAGACCAACCGGCCGCTGCTGAACGAGTTCAAGCACGCCTTCGTCCCCGGGGAGTGGCACAGGCGGCGCCTGCTGGAGGCCACCAAGAGCTGGGACCTCCGCAAGCGCATCAAGCTGAGCGAGGACCAGATCCACGTCGTCGGCTGGCCCCGGCTCGACCCGCTCGTGGCCGCGGGCGCAGCGCTGCGCGCCCCCGTGGGCGATCGCCCGCTGCGCGTGCTGTGGGCACCCTCGCACAGCGTCACCAAGATCGGCCGGGAGCAGCGGCCCCTGTCGTCGTATCCGGCCTTCGAGGAGCACCTCCCGCGCCTGGAGGAGTTCTGCGAGGTGCGGGTGTCGCTGCACCCCACCAACCGCACCGACAAGGCTCCGACGTCGGATGCCCTGGAGTGGGCCGACGTCGTCATCTCCGACTTCGGGACGATGCTCTACGAGGCGTGGGCACTGAGCAAGTGCGTGGTCATGCCCACCTTCCTGATCCCGAAGGTGATCGCCACCCGCCGCTCCGCCACGGCCGAGGCCTACGTCTACCGCGAGCGCATCGGCAACCATGCGGGCTCGATCGACGAGCTGCTCGAGATGGTCGCGGCGAACGAGCCTCCCGCTCCCGACGTCAATGCGTTCATGGACGACTACCTGGCGCCGGAGTACTTCGGCTCGGCCGGCAAGCGGGCGGCAGAGGTGCTGACCTCTCTGCAGGTCTGACGCTCCGACCGACCGCCGGCGCCGCGGAGCCGGCGGTCGGCCCGCTTCCCGCAGCGAGGGCACCGCCCTGACTACCCTGGCCTCGCCAGAGACCATCGCCACCCGCGGGGAGCGCACCGTGCGCCGACGCCCAGCCGCCGTCGCAGTGGCGACGCTCGCGGCCGGAGTCGTCGCCACTGCCGGCATCGGCGCGCTAGCGGACGTCGGCTCCCGGCCAGGCGCCTCCACCCCTGCCGGTGTCCCCGCGGCCCCGGCACTGCTGGCGGCCCCGGTCCTGGCC
>JALYMT010000108.1 GCA_030773555.1 Actinomycetota bacterium
CCGCGCCGGGAGTGTCGGAGCGGGTGCGCAGAATGGGGAGCATGCCCCGCCGCCCCTCCCCGCCCCCGCCTGAGGACTTCGCCGAGCGCATCGTCGACATCGACGTCGCCGAGGAGATGCAGGGCTCGTTCCTAGAGTACGCGTACTCCGTCATCTACTCCCGCGCCCTGCCCGACGCCCGCGACGGGCTTAAGCCCGTGCAGCGGCGCATCCTCTACACGATGGCCGACATGGGGCTGCGGCCCGACCGGGGCCACGTCAAGAGCGCCCGGGTGGTGGGCGAGACCATGGGCCGGCTGCACCCGCACGGCGACGGCGCGATCTACGACGCGCTGGTGCGCCTCGCGCAGCCGTTCTCCATGCGGGTGCCGCTCGTCGACGGGCACGGCAACTTCGGCTCCCTCGGCAACGACGACCCGCCGGCGGCCATGCGCTACACCGAGGCCCGGCTGGCCGCGGCGGCCACCGCGATGACGGCCAGCCTCGACGAGGACGTCGTCGACTTCGTGCCCAACTACGACGCGCGCGAGCAGCAGCCGGCGGTGCTGCCCGCGGCGATCCCCAACCTGCTGGTCAACGGCGCGTCCGGCATCGCCGTCGGCATGGCCACGAGCATCCCCCCGCACAACCTCGTCGAGGTGGTCTCGGCCGCCCGCCACCTGCTCGCCCATCCGGAGGCGAGCCTCGACGACCTGATGCGCTTCGTGCCCGGCCCCGACCTCCCCACCGGCGGCAAGATCGTCGGTCTGGACGGGGTGCGGGAGGCGTACGAGACCGGGCGCGGCACCTTCCGCACCCGCGCCACCACCCGGGTCGAGTCGATCACGCCGCGCCGCAAGGGCATCGTCGTGACCGAGCTGCCCTACAACGTGGGGCCGGAGCGGGTGCTGGAGCGCATCAAGGAGCTCTACGGCGCGAAGAAGCTGCCGGGCGTCGCCGACGTGAAGGACCTCACCGACCGGGCGAAGGGGCTGCGGCTGGTCATCGAGGTGAAGAACGGCTTCTCCCCCGACGCCGTGCTCGAGCAGCTCTACCGGCTGACGCCGATGGAGGAGACCTTCGGCATCAACAACGTCGCCCTCGTCGACGGTCAGCCGCGCACCCTGGGGCTCAAGGAGCTGCTCGAGGTCTTCGTCGGGCACCGGCTCCACGTGGTGCGGCGGCGCTCCGCCTACCGGCGGCGGCGCGCCGAGGAGCGGCTGCACCTCGTCGAGGGCCTGCTCCTGGCCATCGTCGACATCGACGAGGTGATCCAGCTCATCCGGGCCAGCGACGACGCCGCCGAGGCCCGCGAGCGGCTGATGTCGGTCTTCGACCTCAGCGAGGTGCAGGCCACCTACATCCTCGACATGCCGCTGCGGCGGCTGACGAAGTACTCCCGCACCGAGCTGGAGCAGGAGCGCGACGCCCTCGGGGTGACGATCGCCGGGCTCACCGAGATCCTCGAGGACGACGTCCGGCTGCGCCGTGCCGTCAGCAGCGAGCTGGCCGAGGTCGCCAAGCTGTACGGCACGCCGCGGCGCACCGTCCTGCTGGAGTCCGTCGGCGCCGCGTCCGCCGCAGCGGTCCCCCTGGAGGTGCCCGACGACCCCTGCCGGGTGCTGCTCAGCTCCACGGGCCTGCTGGCCCGCACGCTCGACGCCCCGGCCCCCGGCGTCGGCAGCCGCGCCAAGCACGACGTCGTCATCTCGGCCGTACGGACGACCGCGCGCGGCGAGGTCGGGATCCTCACCGACCGGGGGCGCATGGTGCGGCTGTCGGTGCTCGACCTGCCGGCACTGCCGCCCACCGCGCACGCGCCGAACCTCGCGGGCGGGGCGCCGCTGTCGGAGTTCATGGAGCTGGGCAAGGGCGAGCAGGTCCTGGGCCTGGCTTCTCTCGACGCCGGCTCCGCCGGCCTCGCCCTGGGCACCGCCGCGGGGGTGGTGAAGCGGGTGCAGCCCGAGTACCCCGCCCAGCCGAGCTTTCCGTTGATCGCGCTGCGCGACGGCGACCGCGTCGTCGGCACCGTCGAGCTGTCCGGCGAGGAGCCCGACCTCGTCTTCGTGAGCTCCGACGCGCAGCTGCTGCGCTTTCCGGCGGCCGCGGTGCGCCCGCAGGGACGCGCGGCCGCGGGTATCGCCGGCATCAAGCTCGCCCCGAAGGCGCGCGCGGTCTTCTTCGGCGCGGTCGACCCGGCGTCCGAGGCCGTCGTGGTCACCGTCTCCGGGCCGTCGGACGCGCTTCCCGGCACCGTGCCCGGCAGCGCGAAGGTGACGCCCTATCCGGAGTTCCCTGCCAAGGGCCGCGGCACCGCGGGGACGCGCTGCCACCGCTTTCTCCGCGGGGAGGACGTCCTGCTGCTCGCGTGGGCGGGGGCGGGCCCGGCGCGCGCGGCCGCTGCCGCGGGCGTGCCCGTCGAGCTGCCATCGGCGACGGGCAAGCGGGACGGCTCGGGGGCGCCGCTCCCCCAGCCACTGGCGGCCGTGGCCGGCGCACCGCCGCAGCGGTGACGGCCCGCTCGGCCGTTTCGGCCCGGCGCCTACGATCGGTTCCGCCTGGCCGCCTCCGCCGGAGGTGGCCCGCCGAGCACCTGGAGGACACCATGGCTGGCCTGCTCCGCAAGCTGACCGAGTTCGCCCGCAGCCCCAAGGGCCAGCAGCTCATCGCCGAGGCCCAGCGCCGCGCCAAGGACCCCGAGACGCGTCGCAAGCTGCAGGAGCTGCGTCAGGGCCGCCGCCGCGGGCGCTGACCCCGCGCAGGTGACGACCGCCCGGGCCGCCGTGCTGCGCGCGCGGCACGCCGGTCCGTGGCGGGAAGCCACCCGGCATCCCTTTCTCGACGGCGTGCGCACCGGGGCGCTGTCGGCGGGAGCGTTGGACGCCTGGCTCGTGCAGGACCACCTCTTCGTCGGCGACCTGCTCGCCTACCAGGCCAGGCTGCTCGCCCGCGCTCCCCGCGCCGCCCAGGAGGTGCTCGCGAGCGGGCTCGGCGCGCTGGTGGCCGAGCTCGGCTGGTTCGAGCAGCTCGCCGGCGAGCGCGGGCTCGACCTGGGCGCCGGGCCGCAACCGGTCACGCTCGCCTACCGCGACCTCCTCGACGACCTCGAGGGCGAGCCCGTCGGGGTCGCCCTGCTCGCCCTGTGGGCGCTGGAGCGGGCCTACCTGGAGGCGTGGAGCTCAGCGGCCCCCGGCTCCGGCCCGTACCGGGCGTTCGTCGAGCACTGGACGACCCCCGAGTTCGGCGCGTACGTCGCGGCGCTCGAGGTCGCCGCGGACTCCGCTGCCCGGCCGGGGGAGGAGCCCCGGGCGGAGGCCGCCTTCTTGCGGGTGGTGCGGCTGGAGCGGGACTTCTGGCCGGTAGCGCCGTGAGCCTCGCCGCCCAGCTGTGGGCCGCCAACGCCGACCTCGCCGACGCCGCCCTGGCCCACCCGTTCGTGGCCGGGCTGGGCGACGGCTCCCTGCCCGAGGCCGCGTTCGCCGGTTACGTCGCGCAGGACGCCTTCTTCCTCGAGTCCTTCGCCCGGGCGTACGCGCTCGCGCTCGCGCACGCCCCCGACCGGGAGGGTCTGGACGCCTTCGCCGGGCTGATTGCCGGGGTGCTGGAGGAGCTGCGGCTGCACGCCGGCTACGCGGCGCGCCTCGGCATCCCGATGGTCGAGGTACTGCCGCACGAGGCCACCCTCGCCTACACCGAGTTCCTGCTCGCCACCGCCGCCGTGGGCGACGTGGGGCGGATCTGCGCCGCCATGACCCCCTGCATGCGGCTCTACGCCCACCTCGGGTCCGCTCTCGCCGCGCGCGGGGCGCACGGCACCTACCAGGAGTGGGTGCAGACCTATGCCGGTGCCGGCTTCGCCGCCCTGGCGGCCCGCCTCGAGGCGCTGCTGGACCGATACGCCACGCCGACCGAGCCGGTCCGCTCCGCGTATCGGCGCGCGATGCGGCTCGAGGTGGCCTTCTTCGAGGCCGCCTACGTCGCCAGCTGAGGGGGCGCCGCGGCCTGCGGACCCCGAGCCGCCGCGGCCGCGGCGGTGATGGCGGCGGCGGCCGCGGCCGGGT
>JALYMT010000109.1 GCA_030773555.1 Actinomycetota bacterium
CCCTGGGACCGGCCCCTTCGCATCGTGCGCTGGTGCTCAGCTTTCCGAGCCCGCCGCGCTCAGCGGCGGGGTGTCGGGCAGCGCCGCCTTGGCGGCACCCTGGAAGGTGAAGTGGGCCTCGGGGCCCTCCCCCTCCACGTCCACGAGCACGATCTCACCCGAGCGCAGCTCCCCGAACAGGATCTTCTCCGAGAGCGCGTCCTCAATCTCGCGCTGGATCGTCCGGCGCAGCGGCCGAGCGCCCAGCACGGGGTCGTAGCCCTTGGCGGCGAGCAGCGACTTGGCGGCGGGCGTGAGCTCCACGCCCATGTCCTTGTCGCGCAGCCGCTCGTCGAGCTTGGCCATCATCAGGTCGACGATGCGGATGATCTCAGCCTCGCTGAGCTGGTGGAAGACCACGATGTCGTCGATGCGGTTGAGGAACTCGGGGCGGAAGTGCTGCTTGAGCTCGTCCTGCACCTTGGCCTTCATCCGCTCGTAACCGGTCGCGGTGTCATTCGCACCCGCGAATCCCAGGTTGAAGCCCTTGGAGATGTCCCGGGTGCCCAGGTTGGTCGTCATGATGATCACGGTGTTCTTGAAGTCGACGACCCGACCCTGGGAGTCGGTCAGGCGACCGTCCTCCAGAATCTGCAGCAGCGAGTTGAAGATGTCGGGGTGCGCCTTCTCGACCTCGTCGAAGAGCACCACGGAGAACGGCTTGCGGCGCACCTTCTCGGTGAGCTGACCGCCCTCCTCGTATCCGACGTAGCCGGGAGGCGAGCCGAACAGTCGCGAGACGGTGTGCTTCTCGCTGAACTCCGACATGTCCAACTGGATGAGGGAGTCCTCGTCGCCGAAGAGGAACTCGGCCAGCGTCTTCGACAGCTCCGTCTTTCCGACACCTGACGGGCCAGCGAAGATGAACGAGCCGCCGGGGCGCTTCGGGTCCTTGAGCCCGGCGCGGGTGCGCCGAATGGCTTGCGAAAGGGCCCGGACGGCCTGCTCCTGGCCGATGATGCGCTTGTGGAGCTCGTCCTCCATGCGCAGCAGCCGGCTGCTCTCCTCCTCGGTGAGCTTGAAGACGGGAATGCCGGTGGCGGTGGCGAGAACCTCGGCGATGAGCTCCTCGTCGACCTCTGCCACGACGTCCATGTCGCCGGCCTTCCACTCCTTCTCCCGCTGCCCCTTCTCGCCGAGCAGGGTCTTCTCGCGGTCGCGCAGGGACGCGGCCTTCTCGAAGTCCTGCGCGTCGATCGCCGACTCCTTCTCCCGGCGGACGTTGGCGATGCGCTCGTCGTACTCCCGCAGGTCCGGCGGTGCGGTCATGCGACGGATGCGCATCCGCGAGCCGGCCTCGTCGATGAGGTCGATCGCCTTGTCGGGCAGGAAGCGGTCGCTGATGTAGCGGTCGGCCAGGGTCGCCGCCGAGACCAGGGCGCCATCGGTGATCGACACCCGGTGGTGCGCCTCGTAACGGTCGCGCAGACCCTTCAGGATCTCGATGGTGTGCGGCAGGGAGGGCTCGGCCACCTGGATCGGCTGGAAGCGCCGCTCCAGGGCGGCGTCCTTCTCGAGGTGCTTGCGGTACTCGTCCAGGGTGGTGGCCCCGATGGTCTGCAGCTCGCCGCGGGCCAGCATCGGCTTGAGGATGCTCGCCGCGTCGATCGCACCCTCGGCCGCACCGGCACCGACCAGGGTGTGCAGCTCGTCGATGAACAGCACGATGTCACCGCGGGTGCGGATCTCCTTGAGGACCTTCTTCAGGCGCTCCTCGAAGTCGCCGCGGTAGCGCGAGCCGGCGACCAGCGCTCCGAGGTCGAGGGTGTAGAGCTGCTTGTCCTTGAGGGTCTCGGGGACCTCGCCCTTGACGATGGCCTGGGCCAGGCCCTCGACCACGGCGGTCTTGCCGACGCCGGGCTCACCGATGAGCACCGGGTTGTTCTTGGTCCTCCGCGAGAGGACCTGCATGACCCGCTCGATCTCCTTCTCGCGGCCGATGACCGGGTCGAGCTTGCCCTCGCGGGCCGCCTGGGTCAGGTTGCGACCGAACTGGTCGAGCACGAGCGAGGTCGACGGGGCGCCCTCGGCGGGGCCGCCGGCGGTGGCGGTCTCCTTGCCCTGGTAGCCCGACAGCAGCTGGATGACCTGCTGACGGACGCGGTTGAGGTCGGCACCCAGCTTCACCAGGACCTGGGCGGCGACGCCCTCACCCTCGCGGATGAGACCGAGCAGGATGTGCTCGGTGCCGATGTAGTTGTGGCCGAGCTGCAGCGCCTCGCGCAGCGACAGCTCGAGCACCTTCTTCGCCCGCGGCGTGAAGGGGATGTGCCCCGAGGGCGCCTGCTGCCCCTGACCGATGATCTCCTCGACCTGCGAGCGCACCGCCTCGAGGGAGATGCCGAGGCTCTCGAGGGCCTTGGCGGCGACGCCCTCTCCCTCGTGGATCAGGCCGAGCAGGATGTGCTCGGTCCCGATGTAGTTGTGGTTGAGCATCCTGGCCTCTTCCTGGGCCAGGACGACGACGCGCCGTGCGCGGTCAGTGAACCTCTCGAACATCTTTCGCGCTCCTCACAGAGCGGTCAGGGCAGGTCGAGGCGGATCCTCGCCCCCGTCCTTCCGCATGCTAGCCCCGAGGGTGCGGCCGAACCGGCCGACCCACCGGCTCCGGCACCGGACTTCGCGAGCTGCACGACGCCCGGCCGGTTGGGTACCTCTCCCCCAACCAGCACGTACCCCGCAGGATTCCGCCGGTGGGTGCGCCCGGCCGGCGAAACCTACGCCCGGAGCGAAATCAGAGCCCGGGCGGGTTGCGTCAGGAGGCGTGGGCCTGCTCGTAGGCCTCCACCACGGAGGTGGGAATGCGGCCGCGCTCGTTGACCGAGTGGCCGTGGCGCTTGGCCCAGTCGCGGATCTCGGCGTTGTTGCCCGCCGGGCGGGCGGCACTCGAACGCCCTCGCGAGGTCCTGCCCCGGCCGGTCGAGCCGCCCCGGCCGCCCGAACCACGGCGGGCCGATCCGACGTAGGTGGCGAGGGAGTCGCGCAGCTTGCGCGCATTGTTCTCATTGAGGTCGATCTCGTAGCCGACGCCGTCGAGAGCGAAGGTGACCGTCTCTTCGGCCGGACCGCCATCGAGGTCGTCGACCAGGATCACCTGGACCTTCTGCGCCATGGACTCCTCCTTCTGAGGAACGGGAAGAAAACGGAGGGCGCCCCCCCGCGCCTGGACGGGAAAAGCAAACCCGGAAATGTCTCGAATGGCAAATGCGGCGCGCCGCTTCGCCTCCTCGACGGCTACTCAGGGACCTTGCGTCTCCGCCCCCGAGTCGTCGGAGTCGCCGTTTCGGGCCTCCGACGGCGGCGGCACGCTCTCCGCTCGATTCGGTCGCTCGACGGGTTCCGGATTCGACCAGTCGGTAGCGCGGGCCGCCGTGATGACCAGGGCCACGAAGAGAACGGCCATCACGACCGGTGGGATGAGTGCTGAGAGAGCCTCGGACATACTGCCAGTATCGCCGGGCAGGGAAATCGGGCTCCGAGGGGATCGCCGCGCTCATTCCGGCCGGACGAGGGGGAACAGCACGGTCTCGCGGATGTTCTTGCCGGTCAGCATCATGAGCAGGCGGTCGATGCCCATCCCCTGACCACCCGAGGGCGGCATTCCGTACTCCAGGGCCCGCAGGAAGTCCTCGTCGAGGGCCATGGCATCCAGGTCGCCTCCCGCCGCCAGCAGCGACTGGCCGGTCAGGCGCTCGCGCTGCTCGACGGGGTCGTTGAGCTCCGAATAGCCGGTGCCGAGCTCCGCGCCGAAGGCGACCAGGTCCCAGCGCTCGGCGAGTCGAGAATCGTGGCGGTGCGCCCGCACCAGCGGGGACACCTCGACCGGGAAGTCGCGGTAGAAGGTGGGGAGGACGGTGCGCTCCTCGACGAGACGCTCGTACATCTCGAGCACGACCTGCGCGGGGGACCAGGCGGGGTCGTAGGGCACGCCCGCGGCGTCACAGATCTTGTGCAGGGCGTCCAGCGGGGTGTGCGGCAGGATCTCCTCGCCGACCGCTGCCGAGACGGCCTCGTTGACCGCAATCGAGCGCCATTCGCCGCCGATGTCGTACTCCTCGGAGCCGTGCCGCACGACCGTGCTCCCGAGGGCGCTGCGGGCGGCCTCCTGCACCAGGTCGCGGGTGAGGATCGCGACCGTGTCGTAGTCGCCGTAGGCCTCGTAGAGCTCCAGCATGGTGAACTCGGGATTATGGGTGGAGTCCGCGCCCTCGTTGCGGAAATTGCGGTTGATCTCGAAGACCTTCTCGATGCCGCCTACCAGCAGTCGCTTGAGATAGAGCTCGGGCGCAATGCGCAGGTACAGGTCGAGGTCGTAGGCGTTGATGTGCGTACGGAAGGGCCGGGCGTTGGCCCCGCCGTGCACGACTTGCAGCATCGGGGTCTCGACCTCGACGAATCCGCGCCCCGTCAGCGTCTCGCGCACCGAGCGCACCACGTCGCTGCGCAGGTACAGCATGCGCCGCGCGTCGGCGTTGACGATGAGGTCGACGTAGCGCTGGCGCACCCGCGCCTCGGGATCGGTGAGCCCCTTGTGCTTCTCGGGCAGGGGGCGCAGTGCCTTCGCCGTGATCGCCCATCGGTCGACGAGGACGCTGAGCTCGCCGCGCCGGGAGGTGATGAGCTCGCCCTCGGCGCCGACGTGGTCACCGAGGTCCACGTCGGACTTCCAGTTCGCGAGCGAGTCCGGCCCGAGCCGGTCGTGGGAGAGCATGAGCTGCAGGTCGCCCGTGCCGTCCCGGATCGTCGCGAAGCAGAGCTTGCCGGTGAGCCGGTTGAGCAGGACCCGGCCCGCGACGGCCACCCGCCGCCCGGTGGCGGTGCCGGGTGCCGGGGCGGCGTACTCCTCGTGGAGGTCGGCGATGACGGCGGTCCGAGGGAAGCCCAGCGGATACGGGTCGATCCCGCGGGCGCGGAGCCGGGCGAGCTTCTCGCGCCGGACGCGTTCCTGCTCCGGCAGCTCGGACGGCTCCGATCCCTCGCTCACGCCGCCAGGCTACGGCCCGGCTCAGCCGACGACGTTGCGGGCGTACACGAGGCGCAGTCCGATCAGCGTGAGGTCGGGCTCGTGGGCATCGATCGTCTCGGACTCGGCGACGACGAGCGGTGCCAGCCCGCCGGTGGCGACGACCGTCGACGGCCCGTCCAGCTCGGCCAGGATCCGGCGCACCACGCCGTCGACCTGTCCCGCGAAGCCGTAGAGCAGTCCCGACTGCAGCGCCTCCACCGTGCTCTTGCCGATCACCGAGCGAGGCCGGGCCATCTCGACCTTGAACAGGCGGGCTCCCCGGTTGGCCAGCGCGTCGACGGAGATCTCGATCCCGGGGGCGAGGGCGCCGCCGAGGAACTCCCCCTTCGCGGACACCACGTCGAAGTTGGTGGAGGTGCCGAAGTCGACGACGACCGCCGGCCCGCCGTAGAGGGTGTAGGCGGCCAGGGAGTTCACGATGCGGTCGGCGCCCAGCTCCCGCGGATTGTCGTAGAGCAGCGGCACGCCGGTGCGCACGCCCGGCTCCACGATGACCGCGGGCACGTCGGCGTAGTAGCGGCGCACCATGCCGCGCATCTCGTGCAACACCGCCGGCACCGTCGAGCACAGGGCGATGCCGGACACCTCGACGGGACCGGTGACGCTGTCCTCGAGCAGCCCGCGCCACTGCAGCGCGATCTCGTCGGCCGTGGACCGGGCGTCGGTGCGCACCCGCCAGGTGTCGACGATCTCCTCGCCCTCGAACAGGCCGAGCACGGTGTTCGTGTTGCCGACGTCGATCGCGAGCAGCATGGGCTCAGCCCTTCCCAGGACGTACGGAGGGGAGGCGTACGGGGGCGACGCGTACGGGGGCGAGGCGTACGGGAGCATTGTCGAGCAGGCGGGTGCTGCCGGCCCGGGCGGCGACGAGCAGCCGGGCCTCCCCCGCCGCGGGCGGGGGGCCGAGGTCGGCGGCGCGCAGCTCGAGGTAGTCGGGGACGAGTCCCGGGTCGGCGTCCAGGACGGTCCGGGCGGCGGCAAGGATCCCTTCGGGGTCGCCACCGGTGTGGGCGGCGGCGGCGCCGGTGCGCAGCGCCGCTGACAGGGTGGCGGCGCTGCCCCGCTCCCGGGCCGAGAGGTAGCGGTTGCGGCTGGACAGCGCCAGCCCGTCGGCCTCCCGTACGGTGGGGACGCCGACGACCTCCACCTGTCCCGGCACGTCGAGGTCGCTGACCAGCCGGCGCACGAGGACGAGCTGCTGGTAGTCCTTCTCCCCGAAGAACGCGTAGCGGGGCTGCACGAGGTTGAGCAGCTTGAGGACGACGGTGAGCACGCCGCGGAAGTGCCCCGGGCGCACCGCGCCCTCCAGCTGCTCCCCGAGCGGCCCGGGGTCGACGGTGACCAGCGGCGGGAACGGATAGACCACCCCGGGGGACGGCGCGAAGACCAGATCGACGCCCTCTCGCCGGCACACGTCCAGGTCGGCGGCGGGGCTGCGCGGATAGCGGTCGAAGTCCTCGGCCGGCCCGAACTGCAGCGGATTGACGAAGATCGTGACGACCACCGTGCCGGTGGGCCCGACCCGGCCGCGGGCGGCGCGCAGCAGGGCGGCGTGGCCGTCGTGCAGGGCGCCCATCGTGGGCACGAACGCGACGCGGCCGTTCCCGAGGACGCGCCCGTCCTCGCGCGCACTCGCGAGCTCGGCGCGC
>JALYMT010000110.1 GCA_030773555.1 Actinomycetota bacterium
GGTCAGCACCGGCCGGTCCGCGCGCCCCGCCGGCCCCCCGGGCGGGCCGGGTCGCGGCGGGGGTGACGACGGCGGGGGTGACGACGGTGGGTGTGCCGACGGTGGGGGCGGCGCGTACGGGTCGCGCACCTCCTCGCCCCGTCCGCTCATCCCGCTATCCTCCCCGACCGTGCCGGGAAACGCGACCAGCTCCGGGGCCGTTGCTCCGGCGCGCCTCGTCGTCCTGGTGTCCGGCAGCGGCTCGAACCTGCAGGCCCTGCTCGACGCCGCCGCCGACCCCGGCTACCCGGCCCGGGTGGTCGCCGTCGGCGCCGACCGCAAGGACGCGGGGGGCCTGGAACGCGCCGAGCGGGCGGGAGTGCCCAGCTTCGTGGTGCGGCCCGAGGACTCCGCCGACCGGCCCGCGTGGGACGAGGCCCTGGCCGCCGCCGTCGCCGCGTACGCCCCGTCGCTGGTCGTCAGCGCGGGCTTCCTGCGCCTGTTCGGTCCCGCCTTCCTCACCCGCTTCGCCGGTCGCGTCGTCAACACCCATCCCGCGCTGCTGCCCGCGTTTCCCGGGCTGCACGGCGTGCGGGACGCGCTCGCGTACGGGGTGCGGGTGACCGGCTGCACCGTGCACCTCGTCGACGAAGGCGTCGACACCGGCCCCATCCTCGCGCAGGCGGTCGTGCCCGTGGAGGAGGGTGATGACGTCGCGTCGCTGCACGAGCGCATCAAGGCGGTCGAGCGGCCGCTGCTGGTCGAGGTGGTCGGGCGGCTGGCCCGCGACGGCTGGTCCGTGGAGGGCAGGAGGGTGAGGTTCGGATGAGTGACGGGAGACGGCCGGTGCGGCGCGCGCTGGTCAGCGTGTCCGACAAGACCGGGATCGAGGACCTGGCGCGGGGGCTGCACGCGGCGGGCGTGGCGCTGGTCTCGACCGGGGCCACCGCGGCGCGCATCGCGGCCGCCGGCGTGCCGGTGACTCCGGTGGAGGAGGTCACCGGCTTCCCCGAGATGCTCGACGGTCGGGTCAAGACGCTGCACCCCCGGGTGCACGCGGGGCTGCTCGCCGACCGTGACCGGCCCGACCACGAGCGCCAGCTGGCCGAGCAGGGCATCGAGGCGTTCGACCTCGTGGTGTCCAACCTCTACCCGTTCGCGGCGACCGTCGCGGCGGGCTCCTCGGTGGCAGAAAGCGTCGAGCAGATCGACATCGGCGGCCCGGCGATGGTGCGCGCCGCCGCCAAGAACGCCGCCTCGGTCGCCGTGGTGGTCGAGCCGGGACGCTACGGCGACGTGCTGGCGGCGGTGCGCAAGGGCGGCTTCTCCCTCGCCCAACGGCGGCGGCTCGCGGCCGAGGCCTTCGCCCACACCGCGGCCTACGACCTCGCCGTCGCCTCGTGGCTGGGCAGCGTCGTCTCTCCCGACGACGACGGCAGCGGCTTCCCCGCCTGGCTGGGCGCCACCTGGGCCCGCTCGGCGGCCCTGCGCTACGGGGAGAACCCGCACCAGCGGGCCGCGCTGTACGCCGCGCCCGCACCGCCGGCTCCCGGCCTCGCGCAGGCCGAGCAGCTGCACGGCAAGGAGATGTCGTACAACAACTACGTCGACGCCGACGCGGCCCGGCGGGCCGCCTACGACCACGACGGCCCCTGCGTGGCGATCATCAAGCACGCCAACCCGTGCGGCATCGCCGTCGGCGCCGACGTGGCCGAGGCCCACCGCAAGGCGCACGCCTGCGACCCGGTGTCGGCGTTCGGGGGGGTGATCGCGGCGAACGGGCCGGTCAGCGCGGCGATGGCGGAGCAGGTCGCCGAGGTCTTCACCGAGGTGGTCCTGGCCCCCGCGTACGACGAGGACGCACTCGAGGTGCTGAGCCGGAAGAAGAACGTGCGCCTGCTGCGCTGCCCGCCTCCCCCCCGCGGCGGGGTGGAGCTACGGGCAGTCTCCGGCGGGCTGCTGCTGCAGGCGAGCGACGCCCTCGACGCCCGCGGCGACGACCCGGGCGCGTGGCAGCTGGTGACGGGAGAGCAGGCCGACGAGCGGACGCTGGCCGACCTCGTCTTCGCCTGGCGCTCGTGCCGCGCCGTCAAGTCCAACGCCGTCCTGCTGGCGGCCGGCGGCGCGACGGTGGGGGTGGGCATGGGCCAGGTCAACCGGGTCGACTCGGCCCGCCTCGCGGTCGCCCGGGCGGGTGGGCGGGCCAGCGGGTCGGTGGCGGCCTCCGACGCGTTCTTCCCGTTCGCCGACGGGCTGCAGGTGCTCCTCGACGCCGGCGTCCGCGCCGTCGTGCAGCCGGGCGGCTCGATGCGCGACGAGGAGGTGGTGGCCGCGGCGCGGGCCGCGGGCGCCACCATGTACCTCACCGGCACCCGGCACTTCGCTCACTGACCGCCGATCGCGAGCAGCGCGGGGAGCAGGCCGAGCAGGGCGCAGACGGCGAGGGTGCGCAGCACCGACCAGCGCAATCCGACGAGCAGGCCGGCGGCGACCAGGGCGATGCCGAGGCTGCCCGGTCGCACCGCGGCCAGGTCGGGGAGCTCGACCCGGACGGGCCCCCAGTTCGCCGTGGCCGTGCGGGCGAACAGCGTGTGCCCGGCGAAGGAGAGCGCCAGGCTGGCGATGACCCCGACGACGGCCGCGGTGATGCCGGCCAGCGCGGCGGCCAGGGCGGGGTGGGCGCGCAGCCGCTCCACGTACGGGGCGCCGAGGAAGACGAACACGAAGGATGGCACGAACGTCACCCACGTGGTGACCAGCGCACCGGCCAGGCCGGCGACCCACGGGTCCAGACGGCCGGGGTCGCGGTAGGCGCCGACGAAGGCGACGAACTGCACGACCAGGATCAACGGCCCGGGCGTGGTCTCGGCGAGCGCCAACCCGCGCACCATCTCCCCGGGCGCGAGCCAGCCGTGCACCTCCACGGCCCGCTCGGCCACGTAGGCGAGCACCGCGTACGCCCCGCCGAAGGTGACCAGGGCCGTGCCGGAGAAGAAGAGGCCCTGCTCGGTGACGACGCTGCCCGTGCCGAGCAGCGTGACCGCGGCCACGAGTGGAGCGGCCCACAGCACGATCCCGACGGCGAGGATGCGCGCCGTGCGAGCGCGCTCGGGCCGCCCGCCGGAGCGGGCCTCGTCGTCGGCGAGCACGGGCGCTGGGGCAGCCGCGCCTGGCGGCGGAGAAGCTGTTCCCGCGGCCCGGCGGACCAGCGGTGCCCGGCGGCCGAGCGCCCAGCCGGCTCCGGCGGCCACTCCCACGACGACGGGGAACGGCACCGCGAGCACGGCGACCGCGACGAAGGAGGCGCAGGCCAGGGCGAGCAGGGCGGGGTGGACGAGCGCGCGTCGGCCGAGGCGCACCACGGCCTGGGCGACCACCGCCAGCACGGCGGGGGCCAGGCCGGCGAACAGTCCGGTCACGCGGCGGTGTCGCCGAACGCGACGTAGACCGCCGACAGGACCAGCAGGGCCAGGGCGCCCGGCAGCACGAACAGGATCCCGGCGGCCAGCCCGCCCCTGGTGCCGTTGAGCAGCCACCCGGTGTAGACCGCGAGCTGCTGCGCCTCGGGACCGGGGAGGAGCTTGCAGTAGTTCAGCGCGTGCAGGAAGCGCCGCTCCCCGATCCAGCGCTTCTCGACCACCAGCACGCGTTGCATCAGCGCGATCTGACCGGCCGGCCCGCCGAAGGTCTGCAGGGAGATCAGGAACCAGGTCCACACCGCGTCCCGGAAGGGGACGAGGTCGCACCGGCGGGTCACCGGGGAAGGTAACTACGGTCGCGGTCGTGGCGGCCAGGACGCCTGCGGGCCGCGTGGGAGACTGGCCGCAATGAGCGCGCAGATCCTCGACGGCAAGGCGACCGCGGCGGGCATCAAGGCCGACCTCAAGGTGCGCGTCGCCCGGCTGCAGGAGCGCGGCGTACGGCCCGGGCTGGGCACCGTCCTCGTCGGTGACGACCCGGGCAGCCGGGCCTACGTCGCCGGTAAGCACCGCGACTGCGCCGAGGTGGGCATCGCCTCGCTCGAGCGGGTGCTGCCCGCGCACGCGAGCCAGGACGAGGTCGAGGCCGTCGTCGGGGAGCTGGGTGCCGACCCCGCCTGCACGGGCTTCATCGTGCAGCTGCCCCTGCCGCGCGGGCTCAACGCCAACGCCGTCCTCGAGCGCATCGACCCGGCCAAGGACGCCGACGGCCTGCACCCGGTCAACCTCGGCCGGCTCGTGCTGGGCCGCACCGCGCCGCTGCCGTGCACGCCGCGCGCCATCGTCGAGCTGCTGCGCCGCCACGACGTGGCCCTCGACGGCGCCGAGGTGACCGTCGTCGGCCGGGGAGTCACGGTGGGCCGGCCGCTGGGCTTGCTGCTGACCCGGCGCAGCGAGAACGCGACGGTGACGTTGTGCCACACCGGCACCCGCGACCTGGCCGCGCAGCTGCGCCGCGCCGACGTCGTCGTGGCCGCCGCGGGCGTGCCCGGGCTGGTCACTCGCGAGCGCGTGCAGCCGGGTGCCGCCGTGCTGGACGTGGGGATCACGCGGACGCCGGCCGGACTGGTCGGCGACGTCGACCCGGAGGTGCGCGAGGTGGCCGGCTGGCTGGCGCCCATGCCCGGCGGCGTCGGGCCGATGACGCGGGCGATGCTGCTGCTCAACGTGGTCGAAGCCGCGGAGCGCGGCACAGCCGACGTCGCGGAGCCCAGCTGAGCGGCACCGGGGACGGGCGGCGCGAGCCCCCGGCGCCGTCGGGCCTGCCCGTGCATCCGCAACCCCAGCCCCGACGGCTGCGCGACTGGCCGCTGCCGCTCGTGCTCGTGGGCATGACCGCGGGCCTGGTCGTCGTCGCCGCCGGGTCCTTCCGCGGCGGCACCGTGCTGTTCGCCGTGTCCGTGCTCGTCGCCGCCGTGCTGCGCGCGGTCCTACCCGAACGCGCCGCGGGGCTGCTCGTCGTCCGCTCGCGCCTGATCGACGTCCTCGTCCTCGGCGCGCTGGCCGCCGGCCTGACCGCGCTCGCGCTCGTCGTCCCCCCGCCACCCTGAGACGCCACCACGCCGAGACGCCACCACGCCGAGACGCCGCCACCCGGCGACGCCGTAGCCTGTCGCGCCATGACCGCCTACGTGCTGGCCGCCATCGAGGTGACCGACCCCGACGCGTACGAGGAGTACAAGCCGCTGTCGGCGGCGGCCGTGGAGCGCTACGGCGGGCGCTTCGTCGTCCGCGGTGGTGCCAGGCAGGTCCTCGAGGGGGAGTGGCCGTCGGCCCGGATGGTCCTCGTGGAGTTCCCCGACGCCGAGACCGCGCGCCGGTGGTACGACTCCCCGGAGTACGTGCACGCGCGGGCGGTGCGCCAGCGGGCCTCGACCGGGCGGATGCTGTTGCTCGAGGGCAGCTAGGAGCGGCGAAATTTTCGCGTCTGGAGCGCACCGAGAGGGGTAGGTCCCCCCGCGGATACGGCGATAGGGTCCGCTGACAATCGAGCGGGATCGCGGCCAGGACGAGGAGGAGCACCATGGCGCGTTCGGGCAAGGTCGGGGTGATCGGGGCCGGGTTTTACGGCTCGACGACCGCGCAGCGGCTGGCGGAGTACGACATCTTCGACACGGTCGTGCTCACCGACATCGTCGAGGGCAAGCCCGAGGGCCTCGCCCTCGACATGAACCAGTCCCGGCCCATCGAGGGCTTCGAGACCCAGGTGGTCGGGCAGACGACCGGACCGAACGGCGAGGGCTACGAGGCGCTGGCGGGCGCCGGCATCGTCATCATCACCGCGGGTCTGCCCCGCAAGCCGGGCATGAGCCGGATGGACCTGCTCGAGACCAACGCCCGCATCGTGCGCCAGGTCTCCGAGAACATCGCCCGGCACGCCCCCGAAGCGGTCGTCATCGTGGTGTCCAACCCCCTCGACGAGATGACCGCACTCGCCCAGATCGCGACCGGCTTCCCCCGCAACCAGGTGCTGGGCCAGGCCGGCATGCTCGACACCGCGCGGTTCAGCTACTTCGTGGCTCAGGAGCTGGGCAAGCCGGTCAATGCGGTGCAGACCCTCACCCTCGGCTCGCACGGCGACACGATGGTGCCGGTCCCCTCGCGCTGCACCGTGGAGGGCAAGCCGCTCGCCGAGCTGCTGCCCCAGGAGCGCATCGACACCCTGGTCGACCGCACCCGCAACGGTGGCGCCGAGGTCGTCGCGCTGCTCAAGACCGGGTCCGCCTACTACGCGCCGTCGGCGGCGGCCGCCCGGATGGCGCGGGCCGTGGCCGAGGACTCGGGGGCGGTCATGCCGGTGTGCGCCTGGGTCGACGGGCAGTACGGCATCTCCGGGGTCTACCTCGGCGTCGAGGCCCAGATCGGCACGTCCGGCGTCCGCAGCGTCGTCGAGACCGACCTGCGGCCCGAGGAGCTCGAGGCCCTGAAGAACGCGGCCGAGGCCGTCCGAGCGAAGCAGGCCGACGTCCAGAGCATGTAGATCGCTCCGGCGTACGTACGAAGGAATCGGGAGAACGAACGTGGCGAAGATCCAGGTGCAGAATCCGGTCGTCGAGCTCGATGGCGACGAGATGACCAGGATCATCTGGCAGTTCATCAAGGAGCAGCTGATCCTGCCCTACCTCGATATCCAGCTGGAGTACTACGACCTGGGCATCGAGCACCGCGACAAGACCGACGACCAGGTCACGATCGACGCGGCCAACGCGATCAACCGGCACGGCGTCGGCGTCAAGTGCGCGACGATCACCCCCGACGAGGCGCGGGTCCAGGAGTTCGGCCTGAAGAAGATGTGGCGCTCGCCCAACGGGACGATCCGCAACATCCTTGGCGGTGTCATCTTCCGCGAGCCGATCATCATGGCGAACATCCCCCGGCTGGTGCCGGGGTGGACCAAGCCGATCGTCGTCGGTCGCCACGCCTTCGGCGACCAGTACCGCGCGACCGACTTCAAGGTGCCCGGCGAGGGCACCCTCACGATGACCTTCACGCCCAAGGACGGCTCCGAGTCGATGGAGTTCGAGGTCTACGACTTCCCCGGCGGCGGCGTCGCGCTGGGGATGTACAACCTCGACTCCTCGATCCGCGACTTCGCCCGCGCGTCGTTCCGCTACGGGCTCGCGCGCGACTATCCCGTCTACCTGTCGACGAAGAACACGATCCTCAAGGTGTACGACGGCCAGTTCAAGGATCTGTTCCAGGAGGTCTACGAGTCGGAGTTCAAGACCGACTTCGAGGCCAGGGGGCTCAGCTACGAGCACCGGCTGATCGACGACATGGTCGCCGCCGCGCTGAAGTGGGAGGGCGGCTACGTCTGGGCCTGCAAGAACTACGACGGCGACGTGCAGTCGGACACGGTCGCCCAGGGGTTCGGCTCGCTCGGGCTGATGACGAGCGTGCTCATGACGTCCGACGGCGGCACGGTCGAGGCCGAGGCCGCCCACGGCACCGTCACCCGCCACTTCCGCCAGCACCAGCAGGGCAAGCCGACGTCCACGAACCCGATCGCGTCGATCTTCGCGTGGACGCGCGGCCTTGCGGCCCGCGGGCGCATGGACGACACGCCCGACGTGACCGCCTTCGCCGAGACGCTCGAGCGGGTCTGCGTCCAGACGGTGGAGGGCGGGAAGATGACGAAGGACCTCGCCCTGCTGGTGGGCGCGGACCAGCCCTTTCAGACGACGCACGACTTCCTGGCGTCGATCGACGAGAACCTGCAGAAGGAGATGAACGGCTAGTGCCCACTCGAGTCGCCGTCACCGGAGCCGCCGGCCAGATCGGCTACGCCATCCTGTTCCGGATCGCCTCGGGGCAGCTGCTCGGGCCCGACGAGAAGGTGCAGCTGAGCCTGCTCGAGGTCCCGCAGGCGGTGAAGGCCGCCGAGGGCACCGCGATGGAGCTCGACGACTGCGCCTTCCCGCTGCTCGCCGGGATCGACATCCACGATGACCCCAAGCAGGCGTTCGAGGGCGCGAACGTCGCCATCCTCATCGGCGCGCGCCCGCGCACCAAGGGCATGGAGCGCGCCGACCTGCTCGAGGCCAACGGCGCGATCTTCAAGCCGCAGGGCGAGGCGCTCGCGGCGCGGGCGGCCGACGACATCAAGGTGCTCGTGGTCGGCAACCCGGCGAACACGAACGCGCTGATCGCGATGAGCAACGCCCGTGACATCCCGAGCGAGCGCTTCACCGCGATGACGCGCCTGGACGAGAACCGCGCGGTGGCCATGGTCGCCAAGAAGCTCAGCGTCGGCGTTGAGGACGTCAACGACCTCGTCATCTGGGGCAACCACTCGCCGACGATGTTCCCCGACCTGTTCAACGCGCAGGTGAACGGCAAGGCGGCCGCCGACCAGGTGGACCTCGACTGGTACGAGAACGAGTACATGCCCAAGGTCGGCAAGCGCGGCGCCGCGATCATCGAGGCGCGCGGCGCCTCGTCGGCGGCGAGCGCCGCCAGCGCGGCGATCGATCACGTCCAGGACTGGGTGCGCGGGGCGGACGGGCTGCGGTCGATGGCCGTGCCGACGGACGGCTCCTACGGCATCGAGGAGGGCCTGGTGTGCTCGATGCCCGTGCGCTGCTCGGGCGGCTCCTACACGGTCGAGAAGGGACTCGAGCTGGGCGACTTCGCGCAGTCGAAGCTCGACATCACCGTCGACGAGCTCAAGCAGGAGCGCGAGGCCGTGCGCAAGCTCGGCCTAGTGTCCTGACTCGATGGCCGTAGGCGCCGCCGAATCGGCTCAGGCTCCCTTGGGG
>JALYMT010000111.1 GCA_030773555.1 Actinomycetota bacterium
CTCTGATACTGCTTGGTCACAGCGGTCCCCTGTCCTGTTCGGCTGTCTTGGCGGACGCCCAACACCTACCGGTGTCAGGCGGGGGACCGCCACCTCAACTTCCACGAGGACCAGGACAACCTCCACGCACCCCGGCCAGCTCCTTTGGTGTCATCTCCCGATGACAGCACCACGAAGCACACCGATGTAGGACCTAAAAAGCACTACTACTGTGCCTCTGCCACTACGGCGCCGTGTGGCACCCACTCGCCGTCTTCTGCGACGGCGCGGTGGTGGGCTTCGTCATGTGGGGAGTGGACGAAGCCGACGGGAGCCACTGGATCGGCGGCCTCGTCATCGACGCCGCGCGGCAGCAGGAGGGTCTGGGCCGAGCGACCGTCGCCAGCCTGGTTCGGCGGCTCGCCGAGTCCCAGAGCGCTCGGCGCTTCGCGTTGTCGTACTCCTCGAGCAACACCGTCGCTCGGGACCTGTACGCCCGGCTCGGCTTCCGCGAGACGGGCGAGGTCGAGGACGACGAGGTCGTCGCGCGTCTCGAACTTCCTCCCGAACCTGAGCGCGTGTGACCTCGCGCTCTCCCTGGGCCACGGAACGACGGCTGCGTGGCCCGAAGCC
Organism: Actinomycetota bacterium; assembly: GCA_030773555.1. GTDB lineage: Bacteria > Actinomycetota > Actinomycetes > JALYMT01 > JALYMT01 > JALYMT01. The sequence continues at coordinate 613 of JALYMT010000111.1, forward strand.
GAACCACCCGTCTCGTTCGCGGATCGGCTACCGAGACTGCCTCTTGGTCGTTAGGGCAGTGTGGAGGCCATCTCCGCGAGCGCCAGACCCGACGCGCTGGTCAGGGCGGCACCGGCCACCGCCAGCACCAGGCGCTGCCGCAGGGACAAGCCCTCGACGGCGCACGGCCGCCGACCGCGGGCTCGCCGGTCAGCGGGTAGTCGGGGGGCAGCGGGAAGGTCGGCGAGCAGCGCCGCGAGGTCCGCGTCGGTCCGCGCGCGCAGCGCACGCTCCACCCGGTCTTGGAGTTCGGGCAGGTCCAGGCGCCCGGCGCTGTAGTGCTGCTGAAGCGTCTCGAGGCACCGGTCGCGCTCGGCGTCACCGATCCGCACTGAGCGGTTCGGCTCATCCTGGGCTGCTGAGGGCGCGTCATCCACGTCCACCCCTCCTTGACCACCACCGCTGATCACCGCGCAAGGGAGACGGCTGGAGCCAGTGTCGCACCCGTCACCTCTTTTCACACCGCCCCAAGGAAACGCACTTACAGACCGGTAGCCAGCCGGACCTCAGGCAGCACCGCGACTACACCCGCGGTCTTGTGTTGGAGGGGGATCGTCTTACGGCGCGGCTACTTGATCGACATGTGGTGTGGGTGCTGGGGCGCCCTAGCTGGCGACGGTGTCGGCCATGACCGCGTTGCGCTCACCCATCGGTTTGGGCTGGCCGCGGGTGGTGTCCCGCTCGGTTTGGTGCTCCATCTCGCTGTTGATCTCCGCGCCGAGCAGCACGATGAAGGAGGTGAGGAACAGCCACAGCAGCAGCACCGCGACCCCAGCCAGCGCCCCGTAGGTCTTGGCGTAGCTGCCGAAGGTGCTCACATACAGCGAGAACCCAGCCGAGCCGAGGACCCACAGCAGGGTGGCCACCACCGCTCCCACGCTGGTCCAGGCGAACCGCGGATGGTCCCGGTCGGGGGCGTAGCGGTAGAGCAGCGCCAGGGCGGCCATCACGAAGACGACCAGCCCAACCCAGCGGGCGAGCTCGATGACTCCCCGGGTGAACCCACCCAGGCCGACCGTGTTGAGCACCGCGGGCAGCACCGCCACCAGGGCCACGGCCACCACGAGGAACAGCACCGCGCCCAGGGTCAGCACCAGCGCGACCGCCCGCAGCTTCACGAAGCCGCGGGTCTCCTCCTCGTCGTAGGCGAGGTTGGTCGCCTTCATCAGGTTGCCCATCCCGCCGCTGGCGCTCCACAGCGCCCCGAGCAGGCTGGCGACCAGCCCCAGAGACAGCGCCGAGGGCGACCCGGCGGCCAGGGAGCGCAGCTGCCCGGTGATGACGCTGGCCGTGTCCGCCGGCAGCGCCCGGGTCAGGCTCTCGATCTGGGCCTGCACGTCGGCGGGGTCGGCGACCAGCCCGTAGACCGTGACCGCGGCGATCAGCGCGGGAAACAGGGCGAGGAAGGCGTAGAAGGCCACCCCGGCGGCCAGCAGGGGCACGTTGTCGTCGTTGGTCTCCTTCCACGCCCGCTGGAGGATCTGCCGCCAGCCCGCGGCCGGGATCTGTGTCGGCTTGTCCGCGTCGACTCCCGGCCCCTGCGCGGAGCTCTCCCCCCGGTCACCGCCCGGCGGAGCGGAAGCGTTCGAGCCGCGCCCGATCGGGGTGTTCCCCCCGGAGTCCGCCGCCTCTCGGCGCCGGCGGACCAGCACGAGGGCCGCTACCGCGACCGATGCCAGCAGACGTTGCCCTCGTGCCATGAGCGAGGCATTCCCCACCCCGTCTCGGCACTCACCAGCAGCTGGATGGGAGTGGCGCCCGGGACACGGACTCGCCGACCTCGCGCTGCCCCTACCTGCGACGGGCCGAGCAGACCCGACCAGCTGACCGGCCCACCCCGGCCTCGACAAGCAGTATCAGCGGGCCGTCCCGCTGGCGGATCCGCTTCCGGTTTGTGGATCAACTGGTGGCTTGGCGAAGGTCCTCAAGGTCTCGGGAGAGCGTCTCGACCAGCCGGGACAGTCGGCTGCGGTCAAGAGGAGGCTGCTGGTCGGCCAGGGCGCAGCGACGGATGTAGGCGGTCGGCTTCATGCCGGCTGCCTCGGCGCGGGCGCGAATGGCGGCGATCTCGGCGGCGCTGAAACGCACCGAGAGAGTCACATCCAGCCTGCCGGCGGCCTTGCCGGCGGGCAGGGGCCTTCGATCCCCCCACGGCGCCGTCCCCCGGTGCTCGTCGTAGTAGGCGGCCAGCTCAGCGTCGGTGGCCTGGGGACCTGGTTCGCTCATGACTCCTCCCATGCGGTGATCGGGCGCAGGCTGCGCCTGCCTGCGTCATGGCGAGCGACGACGGTCACGCGCTTGCCGCCGTCGGTGTAGTCGGTGAACAGGACACGGTCGGCGTGCTGGCGGTGCGGTCGGTAGCTGGTGGCGTTTCCGTCACTTGCTCGATCTCGGCGGCGGTCAGGCGCCGGCAGGCGTGGTCGAGGTTGTTCTCGTCCCACTCGATCGAGTCGAACATCACCACGGGTCCATGCGCAGGCCTGTGTGTTACAGTACAGGACTAGTGCAACACGCAGGCGGCCCCCTGGCAATGAGCCGTCTCGGTACCGAATCTCCTGGCGACGACTATCGCAGTGACGCCCGGAGCAGCAGTCGCCGCCGCAGCTGCGCGCTGGTGGCGGCGAGGGCGAGCGCGGGCACGGCGAGCAGGAGGTGGAAGACGTTGTCCGCGGG
>JALYMT010000112.1 GCA_030773555.1 Actinomycetota bacterium
TGGCAGCTGCCCCGCCCGCACGGCGCGACCCTGCAGCAGGCGCAGGAGAAGGCGGTGATCCTGGCGCACCTCGTGCGCTCGCTCTGGACGGACCTGAGCCGGCCCTGCTCCGAGCGCGTCGTGGACCTCGCGCTCACCTACGCGGAGCGCCGGCGCGACGCGACCGACCTCGACCGCGCCGTCGTCGTGCACGGCGACCCGCACCCGGACAATGCGCTGCAGGTGCTCACCGCTCGAGCCGGCGCCGAGCCCGGGTTCGTGTTCGTCGACCCCGACGGGTTCCTCGCCGATCCCGCCTACGACCTCGGCGTCGTCCTGCGGGGCTGGTGCGACGAGCTCCTCGCCGGCGACGCGGCCGCGACCGCCCGCCGCTACTGCCGGCTGCTGGCCGAGCGGACCGGCATGGACGAGACGGCCGTCTGGGAGTGGGGCTTCCTCGAGCGGGTGTCCAGCGGGCTGTACCTGCTGCGGCTCGAGGCGTACGACCTGGGGCGCCGCTACCTGGAGTCGGCGGAGCGGCTGGCATGACGGAGGCGCAACGATGACCACCGACCACCACGACCACGAGCACGCAGGGCTCAGCGACCTCGCGGGAGCCGAGCAGTTCTGGGAGCGGCACTATGGGCGGCGCGAGCAGGTGTGGAGCGGGAAGGCGAACCCGCTCCTAGTCGAGGTCGTCGGGCCACTTCACCCCGGCACCGCGCTCGACCTCGGCTGCAGGCGAGGTCGGCGACGCGGTCTGGCTGGCCGAGCAGGGTTGCCGCGTGACGGCCGTGGACATCTCGGCCACCGCGCTGGCCCGCGCGGCCGCCCATGTGGCCGCCGCCAGCGTGACCGACCGCGTCGAGTTCCAGCGGCACGACCTGTCGGACACCTTCCCTGCCGGTTCCTTCGACCTGGTCTGCGCGATGTACCTGCAGTCGCCCGTGGAGTTCCCGCGGACCCGGGTCCTGCAGGCGGCCGCTCGCGCGGTGGCGCCCGGCGGGCTCCTGCTCGTCGTCGAGCACGCCTCCGTCCCCTCGTGGTCGCGGGCCGACCCGCACATCCGTTTCCCCGCCCCGGAGGAGGTCATGGCATCCCTCGACCTGCCGCCGGGCCAGTGGCGCAGCGAGCGGATCGACGCCCCCTCGCGCCAGGCCGTCGGTCCGGGTGGCGTGACCGGCACCGTCACGGACAACGTCATCGCCGTCCGCCGCCTGCCTTGATGACGTCACCGCTCCGACGCGCGTGCGCCGGCAACTCGTACGTCTGCGGAGCGTCCTACCGCTCGGCGAGCGACCGTACGACGTGTGCCGGGTTGCCGAGCGCCACCACCCCCGGCGGTAGGTCCTTCGTCACGACGGCGCCCGCTCCCACGACCGTGTCCGCGCCGATGCGCACCCCGGGGCAGACGATGACGGCCCCGCCGAGCCACGCGTTGTCCTCGATCGTGATGGGCGCGGCCGCCTCCCACTTGTCGCGTCGCGGCCCTGGCTCGAGGGGGTGGGTCGCGGTCAGGAGCTGAACGTGGGGACCGATCTACACGTCGTCGCCGATGGTGATGCGGGCGACGTCGAGCGCGACCAGCCCGAAGTTCGCGAACGTCCTCGCTCCCAGATGCGTCTGGTAGCCGTAGTCGCAGTAGAAGGGCGGGCGGATCTGCGAGCCCTCGCCGAACGCCCCGAGCAGTTCGGTGAGGAGCCGGCGGCGCTCCTCCGGGTCCGACGCGGGGGAGCGGTTGAACGCCTCCATGAGGGCCATCGCCCGCTGGCTCTCCCGCTCCAGGACGGGGTCGTCAGCGAGGTAGAGCTCGCCGGCGAGCATCCGGTCACGCATCGTCCGCTGGTCGTCGAGCACGGCACGGACGCTAGTCAAGCCGGCCAGAGGTCTATGACCACGGTCTGTCCCTCGAGCGGCGTCCTCCAGCGTGCGTGCCCCGTCCAGCTGCCACCGGTGGCGGGTCTCGTACCGCGAACCCAGCCACGGGGACGGCGGGCGAGGCGGGTAGTTGGGCTGCGTCATCGCGTGCACTCTGTCCCTCAGCCGGGACCTCCGCTGCCGGCGGGTGAGCGGCAGCCACGCTGCCGAGCCAGCACCAGGGGCGGGGGTCCCGCGCTCGTCGGGGTGGCGGGGTTCCTCGAGCGAGGTCCAGCGCCAGCGCGACCATGCTGACACGGGAGGCCGCCTCCGGTGGCGCCCACCGAGGAGGTGCGCCCGTGCTGACCGAGTCGATCCTGGCCTTTGCGCTGGTCGCCGGGCTGGTCACCGTCACTCCGGGGGCGGACACCATGCTCGTGTTGTCCGCGGCCACGAGGGACGGCGCCACCTGCGGCCTGGCGACGGCTGGAGGGACCATCTCCGGTCTCTACTGCTGGGGCATCGCCGCGGCGACCGGCGCGAGCGCTGTGCTCACCGCCAGCGAGGCGGCCTACACCCTGCTGCGCATCGCCGGGGCCCTGTACCTGTTCTGGCTCGGCCTCAAGGCGGCGCGCTCGATGCTGCGGCCGCTACCACAGGGCGACGCGGCCGAGGCGACCGACGAGCCGGGCGTCTCCCTGCGCCGGGCGTACGCCCGGGGGCTGCTCACGAACCTGCTCAACCCGAAGATCGGGGCCTTCTATATCAGCTTCCTGCCGCAGTTCCTCCCCGTCGACGCCCCCACCCTGCCCGCCGGGCTGCTGCTAGCCTCGGTGCACGCCGTCGAAGGCCTCCTGTTCCTCGGGTCGGTCTCCCTGCTCGCGCACCGGGCGGGTCGCTGGCTGCGCCGCCCGCGCGTGTCCAGGGCCCTGGACGGGATCTGCGCCGCCGTCTTCCTGGGCTTCGGCGCCCGCCTCGCCCTCTCCCGCTGAGGCGAGCAGACGTCATCCGCGACGAGGCCGTGATCGAGGCGGGCGGCAGGTGGCCCCGAGGGTGGAGAGTGCTGCTGTGGTGACTCCGAGGCTGCGCATCCTGCTCATCTCCGGGAGCACGCGCGGAGGCTCGACCAACACGGCGGCGTTGCGGACCGCTGCAGCCGCGGCGCCCGAGGGCGTCGACGCCGTGCTGTTCGACGGCCTCGCGCAGCTGCCCGCCTTCAACCCGGACGACGACCACGAGCCGCCCCCCCCGGGAGTGGCCGACCTGCATCGACAGATCTCGGCCGCGGACGCCGTGGTGTTCTGCACGCCGGAGTACGCCGGTGCCCTGCCCGGGAGCTTCAAGAACCTGCTCGACTGGACGGTCGGGAGCGGCCAGCTCTACGGCAAGCCGGTCGCGTGGTTGAACGTGGCAGCCGAAGGGCGTGGGATCGGCGCGTACGCCTCGCTCGCCACGGTGCTGGGCTACGTCGGCGCGCAGATCCTGGGGGACGCCTGCCTGCGGCTGCCCGTCGCCCGGCAGCTCGTGGACGCCGACGGTCTCGTTCGCGACCCGGACGTCTCCGCCCGGATCGCCCACGCCCTGCGCGTCGTCGTACGCGAGGTCGGCCGCCAACCGCGGCAGCAGCTGTTCCCGGCTCTGCGGCAGGTGGTCCTGGACACCAGGGACGTGCGGGCGCTGGCGGAGTTCTACCGGCAGCTCCTCGGCCTGCAGTACCGCGCGGGCGACGAGCCGCCGCCCGCAGGCGAGCCTGACCCCTGCGGCGAGGACTGGCTGGTGCTGCAGGACGTCACCGGCACTCCCCGCCTGGCCTTCCAGCAGGTCGCCGAGCTGCCGGAGGCGACGTGGCCATCGGGGCCTCACCCGCAGATGCTGCACCTGGACCTGACCGTGCCGACGCCGGCTGAGCTCGCGGCCCAGCATGATCGGGTCCTGGCGTTGGGGGCGCGGCTGCTGCACGACCGGTCCGACGACCCCGAGGAGCCGCTGCGCGTGTACGCCGACCCGGCCGGGCACCCCTTCTGCATCTTCGCGACCGGGTCGCCGACGGGCTGAGCGCCGCACCCGGGCGCCCAGGTGCAGGACACTGCGGTCATGACGCCCGGGGAGTCCGACGAGGTTCGCGCGGGCGTCGAGCTCAAGCACCTCGACTCGGAGCTGTTCGACGGGGCCGGGGCGACCAAGCGCGACCTGGTCGACTACCTCGACGCCGTCGCCGACCGGCTCTGGCCGAGCTGCGCGACCGCCCCCTGACCGTGCTGCGGGTCCGGCCCGGGCAGCAGCCGTTCGTGCAGAAGAACCTGCCGGCGTACGCCCCCGCCTGGATCCCCACGGTGCGGGTGTGGTCGCAGGCGTCGCGGCGCGAGGTGCGCTACCCGCTGTGCAACGACCGCCGGACGCTGCTCTGGTTCGCAGGTCAGCGGGCAGTCGAGTTCCATCCGACGGTCCTGGACGGCGCGGGGCGGGTGACCCACCTCGTGCTCGACCTGGACCCGCCCGAAGGGGCCGGGTTCGGGGCGGTCGTGGCCGCCGCCCGGCTCGTACGGCAGGTGCTTGCGGACGTGGGGCTCGCCGGGGCGGCTAAGACGAGCGGTGCCAAGGGGCTGCACGTGATCGTACCGGTCACCGACGTCGCCGTGGACGACGCCGCGGCGGCGACGCGGGCCCTGGCGGCGCGCGCCGAGCGGCTCGACCGGGGTGTGGCGACCACCGCATTCCTGCTGGAGGAGCGGCACGGCAAGGTCTTTCTCGACCCCACCCGCTCAGGGGGCGCCAGCCTGGCGTGCGCCTACAGCCCCCGGGCGCGCCCCAGGGTGCCCGTGTCGTTCCCGGTCGGCTGGGACGACCTCGACGCCGTCGTCCCAGTGGACTTCACGATCCGTACGGCCGTCGCGCTGCTGGGCGACCGCGATCCCTGGCGGGTAGCACTGCCGGCGCCGCAGGCGCTCCCCGCGGACCTGCTCGCGGAGGGGTACGCTATCCCGGCCCCCCGCGTCGTCGCGATGCACGAGGGCAAGCGCCGCGCCCGCACCCGCCGCTCGTGAGCGAGTCACAGTCGAGGCAGACCTGGTCGACGAGACTCGCATGTCCGTGATGTGCGGTCATCGGCGCGGGTCGTACGCGCTCGCCTTCATCCGAAGTCAGGCAGAAGGGGAAGGCGCCGGGTGACCGGAGCACGACGAGGTCGGGCGACTCCTTGGCGACCCGGCCGCCGAGCGCGGCCGCTTGCTCGCTTGCTGCGTGCACGTCGGCCACGTGGACGTCGAGGTGGATGCTCGCGGCATCCACGTCCACGTCCTGCACCCGCAGGAGGGCATCTCCGTCGGGCGGCAGCAGCGTCGCGAACTGGCCTCGGTCGCCGCGACGCGGTGACAGGCTCCACCCGGTGATTCGCTGCCAGAAGGCGAGCGACGCCTCGCCGCTGTCGGTCCGCGGCGTGTCGAGGAACGCGGTCAGCCACGTGACGGTCATGCCGCAGCCTCGCATCCCAGCGCGGAAGGATTCGTACGCCTGCCGTACGGATTCTTCCGCGGGATGCGCCCGGGGACGCGAACGGGTAGCGCGGCCGGCTGAAAGTCCCGGCCCGAAAGTGTGGTGCCAGGGCGCCGGTGCCGAGGAGAGCAGGACCAGCCGTCCGCCTCCGAGGAGCCCTCGCATGCCCGTTGTCACCCGCCGGCTCGCCTTCGTGACCCTGTCCACGGTCGCGCTCGGCACCCTGCTGGGGGCGGGGGCGGGCAGCATCGGCGCGGGCGCGACCGCCGCGGCCCCCGCCCTGGCGCCGGCGGCGTCGGCCGGGGCCGCGCGCAACGTCATCCTGCTCGTCGGCGACGGCATGTCCGACTCGGAGATCACGCTCGCCCGCAACTACCTGGTGGGCGCCGGCGGCCGCCTGACCCTCGACCGCCTCCCGCATACCGGCGCGATGACCACGTACTCCGTGCGCGAGAGCGCCCCGACCAAGCCGGACTACACCGCCGAGTCGGCCGGCACCGCGTCGGCCTGGTCGACCGGGCACAAGACCTCCGACCGGCGCATCTCGACCCTGCCGGGCAGCGACCGCGACGTCCCCACGGTCCTCGAGCTCGCCCAGCGCGCCGGCTTCCGCACCGGCAACGTCACGACCGCCGAGCTCACCGACGCCACGCCGGCCGCCGCGATGGCACGTGCGCTCCCGCGCCTGCCAGGGCCCGGCGAACATGAAGGAGTGCCCGCAGGACCGCAAGGCCGCCGGTGGGCCGGGCTCCATCGCGGAGCAGTCGGTCGACCGGGGCGTCGACGTGCTGCTCGGCGGGGGCCGGGCGCGCTACGAGCAGGTGGTCCGCGACGGCCGCCACGCCGGGCGCACCGTGCTGCAGGCGGCGGCCGGCGAGGGCTACCGGGTCATTCGCGACCGTACGGGGCTCGCCTCCGCGCGCCCCGGTGAGAAGCTGCTCGGCCTGTTCGCCGCCGGCCACCTGGCCACCGAGTTCAAGGGCCGCGCGGCCAGCCGCCCGGCGGGCGCCGCGCAGCGCTGCCAGGAGGGCAAGCGGCCCGGGGGGCAGCCCAGCCTGGCCGAGATGACCCGCACCGCGCTGCGCCTGCTGGACGACCCCGGCGCCGGCCGCGGGTTCTGGCTGCAGGTCGAGAGCGCCTCCATCGACAAGAGCGCGCACCACGCGCGGCCGTGCGAGCAGATCGGCGAGACGAAGAACCTCGACGAGGCGGTCGCGGTGGCGCTGGAGTACGCGTAGAGCCGCCCAGACACCCTCGTCGTCGTGCTCGGCGACCACGCGCAGGCCGGGCAGATCGTCGAGGCCGACGCGGTGGTGCCCGGCTTCGCCACCAAGCTGATCACGCGCGAGGGCTCCACGCTGCAGGTCAGCTACGCGACCAGCACCAACCTGCTCAAGCAGGGCCACACCGGCACCCAGGTGCGCGTCGCCGCGTACGGGCCCGAGGGCCACCGGGTGGAGGGGCTGATCGACCAGACCGAGGTCTTCGCCATCATGACCCGCGCGCTCGGCCTGAACTGAGTCAGGACCGTCGAGCAGCGGCGGTCGGTCAGCGCCGGCGGGCCGCGGCGGTGGCGAAGCGCAGCCGGTCGGGCAGCAACGGCGCCAGCGCGAGCAGGTGCGCGTCGGGTCCGACGAGCCGTCGCGGCCTGGGGCGCGGCTCGGTCAGGGCGCGGGCGATGAC
>JALYMT010000113.1 GCA_030773555.1 Actinomycetota bacterium
AGCTCGCCGACCACCGGATAGCTCATTTCGGGAGGACGTTCTCCCGGGCGAAGTAGGCACTGGCCCGCTTGAGGATCTCCAGCTCCATCTCCAGGACCCGGTTGCGCCGGCGCAGCTCAGCCAGCTCCCGGCGCTCCTCGCTGGTCAGGCCCTCCCGCGAGCCCTCGTCGATGTCGCCCTGGCGCAGCCACCGGCGCAGGCACGACTCCGCGATTCCCAGATCGGAGGCGATCTTCGCGATCGGCTGCTCCCGGCGGCGGGCCAACTCCACCGCCCGGCGGCGGAACTCCGGGGGCTTGGCAGCAGGCATTCCAGGACTCCTCTCCGAGGCGATCCTCACCTCAGGGCAGGTGTCCGGGAAACCGAGGGCACTCCATGCCTGAGGGCAACCCGAACTACGCATGGGGTCTGACCGGCGCCAATTGGGTCGGGACCGACCCTGCCGTGTGGCAGGACCAGCCGGCCCTGGAACGGATCCGTGTCGAGGAAGCACGAGGTGAGCACCGGAAGGGGCACCGTCGTCGCCGTCCTCGACACTGGCCTGCAGGTCGAGCATCCGGCGCTCGCTGGCCGGATCGCCACCGGCGGACTCGACCTGGACGACGGCGACAGCACGCCGAGCGACGTGCCGAACGGGATCGACGAGGACGAGGACGGCCTGGTCGACGAGGCGAGCGGGCACGGCACGCACGTCGCGGGCCTGGTGCTGGCGGTGGCGCCGGACAGCAGGGTGCTTCCGGTGCGGGTGCTCGACAGCGATGGTCTTGGCTTCGCGTTCGACGTAGCGGAAGGCGTCCGGCACGCCGTCGCAGCCGGCGCGGACGTCGTCAACCTCAGCCTCGGCAGCACCGCAGACTTCGAGCTGCTCCCGGAGGTCCTCGCCCAGGCGGCGGAGCAGGTGACCACCGTGGCGTCGGCCGGCAACGACGGCACGACGCAGCCGCTACCCCGCTGCCTACGAGGACGTGCTGTCGGTCGCGTCGGTCGACGACGCAGACGAGCGGTCGACCTTCAGCAGCTACGGCTGGGTCGACGTGGCGGCGCCGGGCGAGGACGTCGTGAGCACGTACCCGCAGGACGGCTTCGCTGCCTGGGACGGCACCTCGATGGCTGCCCCCCTGGTCGCAGGACAGGCCGCACTGCTGATCGCGACCGGAGCGGACAGCCCTGCTGGGGCGGTCCGCTCGAGCGCGGTGCGGCTCGTCCCGGAGCTCGGTGCCGGGCGCATCGACGTCGCCGCCAGCCTGATCGCCGACTCCGACTCCGACTCGGAGTCCGAGGCCGACTGAAGGGACCGCTCGGCGCCGACGTCCGGCCGCTTCGTCGGGCGACGGCCGCCGTCAGCGGCGATGACAGAACATGACAGAGCCCGACGTATCAACGCGGGCCCGACGACGCACTTGTCAGTCGAGGAGCCGATTCCTCGCCAGGGGACACCGCCTCGGCTGCGCCGACGACCCTGACCTGCGACCTCGGGGCAGTCGGGTGCTTGGGGCCGACGGCTCCACCTGCTCGCTCCTGGAGGACGACCCATGCGCAGAACCGATCGCCCGGCACCCGGCCGACAGGACGGGCCGATCTGAGATGCGCAGGCCTCTCGTGCCTGTCGCGCTGCAGGTCCTGCTGGCGGTGGTGGGCCTGGTCGCGGTGCTGCTCGCGCTGACGTCGGCCCGGACGGCGGACGTCGCGCAGCGGCCCGTGGCGGTCGTCGGCGAGCAGGAGCCGGTCCGGGTGAGCGGTCCGAACGGGACGACGCTCGAGACCGAGGCTCGCATCGACACCGGAGCCGCAGCCTCGTCGCTCGACCGGGACCTGGCCAACCGGATCGGCGTCGACCTGGCCAACGCCGAGACGACGACGGTCGTGTCGTCCCTGGGCACGGAGCGCCGTCCGGTCGTCGACGTGGTGCTGCAGGTCGCCGGCAGGACCTTCATCTCGCGGATGACCGTCACCGAGCGCGACGAGAGGTCGAACCTCGTCCTGCTGGGTCGCAAGGACCTGCGCGGCTTCGACGTCAGTGTCGGACAGCGACAGCTCACCAGCCCTGGGACAGCGACCGCCCCGAGCGCCTTCGACGTGCTGCGCTACCAGGCGCCGGTGTTCGGGCCGCTCGCGCTGCTTTCCCTGCTGCCGGTGGCGGCCCTGATGATCGTGGTGCTGCGGGTGGTCGTCGGCATGCAGACGCTGGGGACGTTCAGCCCGGTGCTGCTGGCCTTCGGCTACACCCAGGCCGGGCTCGCACTGGGCCTGCTGCTCACCGTGGCGATGTTCGTCCTGGGCGTGCTCGCGCAGCCCGTGCTGAGGCGGTGGCACCTGCCGCGCGTGGCCCGGCTCGCGATCCTGATCAGCCTCGTGTCGGCGGTGCTCGTCGGCCTGCAGGGGCTGCCGGGCGTGCGCGGCTACGCCGACTCCTGGGGCGCCGCCATGCCGGTCGTGGTCACCGCCGTGGTGATCGAGCGCCTGTGGGAGGCGTGGGACAGCGACGGCTTCGCCGCCGCCGCCGTCGACGCGGCGCTGACGCTCGCCGTCGCGGCGCTGGTCACCGTCGTCCTGGTCTCACCCTGGATCCGCGCGCTCGCCGAGACCGCTCCGCTGGCTCTGGCCCTCGCCAGCGCTGCCTTCATCTTCGTCGCGGGCAGCTACAAGGGCCTGCGCCTCACCGAGCTGCGCAGGTTCCGAGCCGCGGCGGACCGCTCCCTCGAGCAGGACCGCGAGCTCGAGAGGGTGCCGGCGTGAGGCGGCTGCGAGCCTGGGACAGCCTGCTCGGCCTCAACGGCCGCAACGCCTACATCGCCCGGCAGAACCAGCCCGCGTCGATCCGGCTCGTCAACGACAAGTTCGCCACCAAGGGGGCCCTGGCCGGCGCCGGCGTGCCGACCGTGGAGTCACTCCTGTGGGTGACCAGCGGTCGCGAGCTGCGCCGGCTCGAGCCCGACCAGTTGCCGGCGCAGTGGGCCTGCAAGCCGAACCAGGGGCTCGGGGGCACGGGGATCCTGCTGGCCGCCGGACGCTGCCAGCGCGGCTGGCACACCTTCAGCGGGCGGCAGCTGTCCCCGCGAGAGGTGCAGGACCACGTGCGGCTGATTCTCGACGGCGAGTTCTCCAACCGGCCGAAGGACACGGCGCTGTTCGAGCCGCTGCTGGTCGCGCACCCCGGGCTGGCCCGGCTCTCCTACCGGGGCCTGCCGGACGTGCGCGTGATCTGCGACGGGGAGGACCCCCGGCTCGCCATGCTGCGGCTGCCGACCTCGGCCAGCGGCGGACGGGCGAACCTGCACCAGAAGGCGGTGGGCGCCGCGGTCGACATCGGGACCGGACGGGTTGCGGCCGCGATGTGCAACAGCCGCAGCATCACCGAGCACCCCGACACGCGCGAGCCCCTCCTCGGTGCAGAGGTCCCGTTCTGGCCCGAGATCCTGTCGATGGCCAGCCGCTGCTCCGGCGCGACGGGGCTGCTGTACGTGGGCGCTGACATCGTCGTCGACGTCGACCGCGGGCCGCTCGTGCTCGAGGTCAACGCTCGCCCGGGACTGCAGATCCAGAACATCACCGGACGAGGCCTGCGCGAAGCGCTCGCCGTCTCCGAGGCGGCGCGATGAGCCGGGGCCCGCGCCAGGAGTGGGTGCTGCCGTTGGCCCGCGTGCTCGCCGCCGCCGGAGGCGTGGCCGTGCTCGTGCTCGGCGCGAGCTCCACGAGCAGCGCCAGCCACCCGATGCTGCAGCGGCACACGGTCCGCGAGGTCCAGATCGACCTCGCGCAGCAGCTGCGGGTCCAGGAGCTCCTCCAGAAGGACGGTGCGGTGACGCAGGCGGCCCCAGGAACAGCGCGGCCGGAGGAGGACCCGGCCCCGCACGTCCGTCCCGAGGAGAAGGTCCGGATCACAGGTCCCACTGGCAAGTCGGTCGAGGTCCTGGCACGGATCGACACCGGCGCCAAGGGGTCGTCGATGGACGACGACCTGGCGGAGGAGCTGGAGTTCGACCTGGAGAACGCGGAGAAGATCCGCGTGACGTCCTCGCTCGGGACCGAGGAGCGACCGGTCGTGACCGGCCAGCTCCTGATCGCCGGACAGGACAAGAAGACGCGGTTCAGCGTCACCGACCGCGAGGAGCGCTCCGCGCCCGTCCTCATCGGTCGTCGAGACCTCGCGGGCGTGCACGTCGTCATCGGCGAGGAGGAGTGATCCGCCGCAGCGGCTGGGCCCCGATGGGACCGCCGGGCGCGCTGCTGGACCCCAGGACCCGGACGTCCCGGCGCACCCCCACGATGACGCGCATCCCGTCCCTCACCGAGCGCGAGCGCTTCCACATCGCGATCATGGCGCGGTCCGGGCCGTTCCGCGGGACGGCCCTCGCCGAAGCGTTCGGCGTCGACCTGACGACGGTGCTCGCGTGCGAGCGGGAGCACGGGCGAGCACCGCGTCTGCGTCCGGACGTGTCCGTGGGAGGCGGCGGCGAACCCGGGGACCAGTCCGCGGCACGACCGCCGGGACCAGCGCGGATCCCCGGTCACCGATGACGCACGAGGCCGGCAGGGACCGCCGGGCGATGCCGTGACCGGTCGCCAGCGCCGCCGGTGCTGCGCCGCCGGACCCTGAGCACGACGACGGGCCGCCGACGCGATCGTCGGCGGCCCGTCCTGCGTCGTCACCTGCGGTGAGCGCGTCCGGCGGGCAGCTTCAGAGGCGCTCACACTGCCCCTGCTTCTGAGCGGCGATGTTCCCGCCGCCCACCGGGAAGGGGTTGTTGTCCTGGCACTGCAGGCCGTTCACGATCCGGTTGGCGGTGACGGTCACGCCGCCGATGTTCTTGTTCGCCTGGACGCTGCCGCCCACGCTGTTGTTGTCCAGCTCGACGCTGCCGCGGTTGTCGGCCAGCTGCACGTCCCCGGTGACAGCGGTGTCGGCCAGCACGATCGAGCCGAGCTCGCCGCCCCTGCTGATCGAGAAGCCGTTGCCGACCTGCGAGCCGCGGACCTCGACCTTCTTCGGGCTCTCGCCCTGGACGGTGCCCGTCAGCTCGATGCCGGTCGCGACCAGCGTCGCGCGGGACTTGACGGTGACGTTGCCCTGGACGTAGGTGCCGTCGAGGGTGCACGTCGCGTCGTCGGGACGATCACACTGCCGACCACGGTCACGGCACCGAGGGTGCCGCGGCACTCGAAGTCCTCGGCGTGAGCGGCCGGAGCGACGGCGACGCCGGCACCGACCGCGAGGGCGGCCGCGAGGGTCATCTTCAGCGGGGCGTTCACGGAAAAGCACTCCTTGGTCGAGGATCCCGCCGGCGCATCTCGCCGACAAGGACAAGGTTGCCCGTGGCGTGTGAGAGCCCGATGAGAACGACGTGAGGAGCCGATGAGAGAAGGCGCCGGCGTCAGCGAGACGCCGCAGCAGGCAGCTGGTACCCCATCCCCCGCGCCGTCCGGAAGACGTCACTGCCGAGCTTGCGCCGGAGGTAGCCCACGTAGACGTCGACCACGTTGGACCCCGGGTCGAAGTCGAAGCCCCAGACCATGCTCAGCAGCTGCGCCCGGCTCAGCACCTGTCCAGCATGCCGGACGAAGGTCTCCGCCAGGCTGAACTCCTGCGCCGTCAGCGTCACCGGCCGCTCGTCCACCGTCACCTCACGCGTCTTCAGGTCGAGGCGCGACCCGCCGGCGCTGAGCACGCTGCCCGAGGAAGCGCTGCTCGTGTCCCGGAGTCGGGCCCGGATCCGTGCCAGCAGCTCTTGGAAGCTGAACGGCTTGGGCAGGTAGTCGTCCGCGCCGGCGTCGAGGCCGGTGACGCGGTCCGCGACGTCCTCGCGGGCCGTGAGAAGGATTACGGGCAGCGACTCGCTACGCGCGCGGATCTCGCGCAGCACCTGGAAGCCGTCCTTGCCCGGCAGTCCCACGTCGAGCAGCACGAGGTCGAAGTCCCCGTCCCGCGCCAGGGCGGCGGCCTCGACACCGTCCTCCGCGACGGAGGTCGAGAACCGCTGCGCCCGCAGCCCTTGCACCAGGAACGAGGTGATGCGCGGCTCATCGTCGACGACCAGGATCCGAGTCACGTCGAGTCCTCTTTCAGGACGGGCAGCACGAGCGTGAAGGTCGCTCCGCCGCCGGGTCTGCTGTGCAGTGCGACGTGGCCGCCGTGCGCCTCCGCGATCGCCCGCACGATCGGCAGGCCGAGGCCTGCGCCCTCGGAGCGCCGGCGCGCGCTGCGACCGCGGGCGAAGTGCTCGAAGATGTGCTCCGCCTCCGAGGGAGGCACCCCTGGTCCGGTGTCACGGACCCACAGCGAGAGGTGTCGTCCCTCAGCGCGGCTTCCGAGGCCGATCTCGTCACCGCTGCCCGTGTGCTGCACGGCGTTCGAGGCCAGCTGCACGAGAGCCTGGGTGAGCCGGTGCCGGTCGGCGCAGGCAATCCCCTCGGCGACCTCGTCCACCCGCCACGCGCGTGGCGCCAGCGCCACCGCCTTGTCCGTCGCCTCCTGCACGAGTTGGGCCACGTCGACGTCCTCCAGCCGCAGGAAGTCCCGGCGCTGAGAACGCGCGAGCATCAGCAGGTCGTCCACGAGCCGGCCCATCCGCTCGAGCTCGTCGGTGACGAGGGCGAGAGTCTCGCGACGCTGGTCCGGGTCGTCGCTCATCAGCTCGAGGTGCCCGCGCACGGTGGTGATCGGGGTGCCCAGCTCGTGGCCGGCGTCCTGCAGGAACTCGCGCTGAGAGGCGAAGGTGTGCTCGAGCCGTTCCAGCATGCCGTTGAACGTCAGAGGGAGCTCGCCGATCTCGTCGGACCCCTGTGGCGGGATCCGCTTGGACAGTCGCTGTCGCCGAGGCTGCGCGCGGTCTTGGTCAGCAACCGGACCGGCGCGAGGGCGCGTCCGGTCGCCCCCCAGGCCAGACCCGTGGCGAGCAGCAGCAGCAGGCCGATGACGGCGCCGGCGACCTCGACGGTCTCGGCGACCTCCGCCCGCTCAGCTGCGACGAAACGCGCCACCACGAACGTCCCGCGGTGCTCGCCGTCGGTGGACACAGCACCGGCACCGCGAGGTACTCCACAGGACCGGCAGGGGAGTCGACGCCAGCGTACGGGGCAAGCGTGGCGAGGAAGGGTCGTCCGTCGACCAGCGTCGTGAAGGCCTCCCCGCTGCTCGGCACCTTGCTCTGCAGGAACGCGAGAAGACCCTCTCGACGTCTCCCCCGATCGCCTCCCCGGTCCCGGCATCGACCCCGGAAGCAAGTCGCCGCAGCTGCTCTGCCTCACGCCGCAGGCCGTTCTCGACGTTGTGCTCCAGCCGGTTGATGAGCACCTCACGCAGCACGAGGACGGACGCGAGCGTCGCCAAGGCGAGTAGGAGCACGAACCACGACAGCACGGGCCGCGACGCTGCGAGGACGCAGGAGCGTCATCCCCACTGGTCATCGGGCCCTGTCCCGTCGTCGCGCCCGGAGCGGTCCGATCGCACCTCGAGGCCGGCAGACACGGCGCTCGACTCCAGGCGGATCGGAGGCACGACGGCCCGCTCCGGTCCAGCCAGGAGATCGATCACTTCCAGCAGCGCCGCGGCGACCAGCACGAGCGCGGCTGCCATGAGCACCATGCGGGCCGCCAGCACGCGAGCGCGCCGGCGGCCCGCTGATGCGGATCTTCACGGCCCGCTCGACATCGGTCTTACGCCGCGGCTCCCGTGGCCGTCACGGCTGACCCGCAGCTGGTGCCGCGACGGAGGCTACGGCGTCGACGTGCTCGTGTCGTCACTGTCGCTCGCCGTCGTGCAGACCCCGTTGTTGCAGCTCGTCGAGGACGAGCTCGAGTCGGTCGACCCGTCGTCGGTGCTGGTCGTGTCACCGGTCGAGGTGCTCGTGCTGTTGGGGTCGGAGTCCGTGGTGCAGACGCCGTTGTTGCAGCTCGTCGACGACGAGCCGGAATCGGTGGAGCCGTCGGTGCTGCCGTCGTCCTCGGTGGAGGTCGAGGTGCTGGTGGTGCACTGGTCGTTGCCGTCGGCATCAGCGACGCAGGTCTTGGTCTCCGTCGTGCAGACACCGTTGTTGCAGCTCGTCGAGGTCGAGGTCGACGTGGTCCCGGGCTCGTTGGCCGCAGCCGGACCGACCATCCCGGCCCCGAAGACTAGGAGTAAGAACGCGCAGAGAGCGGTGGCGCTGAGCGAGCCTCGTGCGGTGAACATCATTGGCTGGTCCCTGATCTCGTGCCGGGTGGGCATCGGTTCTCGTGTCCGTGGTGTGAGCGGTTGCACCGCGGGCGTCCCTTCGTCACGGCCCGCAGGAGCCCGAGACCACGAGAAGGGACACCCGGCCGCAGCCGATCGGGGGCCGACACAGGGGCCCCCGACCACGACCGTGCGCTGCTGTCAGCTGTTGACGATCCCGTCGCCGTCGTTGTTGTTGCCGCCCTTGCCGCTGCCGTCGGCGTACGCCGAGCTCGGCGCCAACGCGAGTGCAGCCGCGGCCAGCACGGCGCACAGACGTGCGACGAGCCGGCGCATCAGGGCAGGGGAGCTGGTGTCCATGCAGGAGCCTCCTTCGAGGGCGGCCACGTCGGCCGTTAGAAGACAGGTGCAGCTCCCGCCCGGGTCTGATACGTCGGCGTTGCAGCCGTCGCTGCATCGCGGGGGCGCCTGCGCTGTGCCGCGCAGTTGAGGACGCAGCAGCGCGCCGCTGTCCTAGGGACGGCCGCGGCGGCACCGCGGTCAGCTCGGCCTCGATCAGGGCTTGGTACGCGTCTCGGTCGCGGCGCGGATTCGGTCGTCGACGTCAGCGAGCTCCAGTGTCTCGAGCAGGCTGGTCCAGGGCCATCGTGCGCGCGTGTCTTCCGAACCGTTGGCTAGTCTCGCTGACCGTCGCACGGTGGCCCTCACGTCTTGGTCGCCCACGCCGCTCACGCCGACGATCTACAGCACTCGGCGGGAGCACTTTCACCGAGACGTCCGCCATGCCATGTTGAGACACACGAACCGGGCCCTGGGCGGGCACGTCAGCCGCAGCAACCTTGCGGGGAGGACCCTGCTGACCATGCGCAGCCGCTCGGCTCCACGGAG
>JALYMT010000114.1 GCA_030773555.1 Actinomycetota bacterium
GCCCGGTCGGGCAGCAGGCCGGGCGCGAGGAAGTACGGGGCGACGGCCACCGAGGGGGCCCCCCGAGCGCGCAGACCGGCGACAGCCTCGCCGATGGTGGGCCGGGCGGCCGAGGCGTAGGCCGGGACGACGTCCCACCAGCCCCGCCCGCGCCACCGCCTGGCGCTCGCGGTGATGGTGGCGACCGCGTCGGGGTCGCTGGACCCGGCGGCCGCGAGCACGACCGCGGTGCGCGGGTCGCCGGGCACGATCCCGCGGGCCCGCAGCCGGCGCTCCAGGCCGGCGAGCAGCAACGGATCGGGCCCGAGCGTGCCGCCGTAGTGCACGGTGAGGCCGGGGACGTCGGCCTGCACGGCGGCGATCGCCGCGGGGATGTCGACGCGGCTGTGGTAGCCGACGGTCAGCAGCAGGGGCAGGACGACGACCTCACGGGTGCCGCGCTCGGCCAGCTGGCGCAGCGTCGCCTCCGGCCCCGGCGCGGTGAAGTCCAGGTGCGCGACGTGCACCGGGGAGCCAGCCATCCGGCGCTGCATCCGGGCGAGCACCGCGGCCACGGTGTGCACGGCCCGCGGGTCGCGGCTGCCGTGCGCCACCGCGACGAGCGGCGGGAGCTCAGGCACGCGCCCCACCGGGCGGCGGGCCGACCATGCCGGCGGCGAGCGTCGCACCGTCGTGCTCGTCGACGAGCAGGAAGCTGCCCGTGCCGCGGTTGTCGGCGTACGCGTCCAGCGGCAGCGGGTCGGCGGTGCGGACGTGCACCAGGCCGATGTCGTTGGCGACCAGCTCGCGCACCTCGCCGGCGTGCTCCAGCGTGGCGAGATCGAGCCGGGAGACCAGCTCGCGCACGAGCCCCTTCACCACGCGGGTGCCCGAGCGCACCAGCACCCGGTCGCCGCGCCGCAGCGGGCGCTCGCTGAGCCAGCACACGGTCGCGGTCAGGTCCTGGGTGACGACCGGTGCGGCCTCGGCCGCGGCCAGCAGGTCGCCGCGCGACACGTCGAGGTCGTCGGCGAGGCGCACGGCCACCGACATCGGTGCGAACGCGCGCGCCAGCGGCCCGTCGAAGGTGTCGATGCCGGCCACCCGGGTGCGTCGGCCGCCGGGCAGCACGACGACCTCGTCGCCGACCTCGAGGACGCCGGAGGCCAGCCGCCCCGCGTAGCCGCGGTAGTCGGGGTGCTCGGCGGTCTGCGGACGCAGCACGTACTGCACGGGAAAGCGCATCGGGCGCCCGGGAGCGTCGAAGGCGGTGGGCACGGTCTCGAGGTGCTCGAGCAGCGTCGGGCCCGCGTACCAGGGCATGGCCGCCGAGCGCTCGACCAGGTTGTCACCGCGCAGGGCGGAGACGGGGATCGCGGTGACGTCGGGGACGCCGAGGCCCTCGGCGTACGTGGTGAACTCCTTGGCCAGCACCTCGAAGACCGACTCGTCCCAGTCGACGAGGTCCATCTTGTTGACGGCGAGCACCACGTGGGGCACCCGCAGCAGCGCCGCGACAGCGGCGTGCCGGCGGGTCTGCTCGAGCACACCCTTGCGCGCGTCGAGCAGGATCACGGCGAGCTCCGCGGTGGAGGCGCCGGTGACCATGTTGCGGGTGTACTCGACGTGCCCGGGCGTGTCGGCCAGGACGTACTTGCGGTTGCCGGTGGCGAAGTAGCGGTACGCCACGTCGATCGTGATGCCCTGCTCGCGCTCGGCGCGCAGGCCGTCGGTGAGCAGTGCGAGGTCCGCGCCGTCGAAGCCGCGCTCGCGGCTGACCCGCTGCACCGCCTCGAGCTGGTCGGTGAGCACGGACTTGGAGTCGTAGAGCAGCCGCCCGACCAGTGTGCTCTTGCCGTCGTCGACCGATCCCGCGGTCGCGAGCCGCAGCAGCGACATCAGAAGTACCCCTCCCGCTTGCGGTCCTCCATGGCGGCCTCCGACACGCGGTCGTCGGCCCGGGTGGCGCCCCGCTCGGTGAGCCGGCTGGCCGCCACCTCGGCCACCACCGCGGCCACCGAGACCGCCGCCGACTCGACCGCGCCCGTGCAGCTCATGTCGCCGACCGTGCGATAGCGCACGAGCCGCTCCTGCACGACCTCGCCGTCGCGCGGCCGGGTGTGCTCCGAGTCGGCGAGCCACATGCCGTCGCGGGAGAAGACCTTGCGCCGGTGCGCGAAGTAGATCGAGGGCAGCTCGATCCCCTCGCGCTCGATGTACTGCCAGACGTCGAGCTCGGTCCAGTTCGACAGCGGGAACACGCGTACGTGCTCGCCGGGGCGATGCCGGCCGTTGTAGAGGTCCCACAACTCGGGGCGCTGCCGGCGCGGGTCCCACTGCCCGAACTCGTCACGCAGGCTGAACACCCGCTCCTTGGCGCGCGCCTTCTCCTCGTCGCGGCGCCCGCCGCCGAACACGGCGTCGAAGCGCTGCTCGGCGATGGCGTCGAGCAGCGGCACCGTCTGCAGCGGGTTGCGGGTGCCGTCGGGGCGCTCCCGTACCCGCCCGTCGTCGATCGCGTCCTGCACGCTGGCGACGAGCAGGCGTACGCCGACCTCGCGGACGTGCCGGTCGCGGTAGGCGAGCACCTCGGGGAAGTTGTGCCCGGTGTCCACGTGCAGCACCGGGAACGGCACCGGCGCGGGCCAGAACGCCTTGCGGGCCAGGTGCAGCAGCACGATGGAGTCCTTGCCGCCGGAGAACAACGACACCGGCCGCTCGAACTGCGCCGCGGTCTCGCGGAAGATGTGGATCGACTCGGACTCGAGCTCGTCGAGCTGCGACAGCACGGGGGAGGACGGGCGTGCGGACGTGGGCGACGTCGTCGCCAGGGTCGTCGTCACAGGTGGATCCCGCACTCGATCTTGGACCGCCCCGCCCAGCGCCCGGCCCTCGGGTCCTCACCGGGGGCGACGGCACGGGTGCACGGGGCGCAGCCGATGGAGGCGTAGCCCAGCTGCTGCAGCGGATTGATCAGGACGCCGTGCTCGGCGGCGTAGCGGTCGACGTCGGCCTGCGTCCAGCGCGCCAGCGGGCTGATCTTCACCTTGCCCTTGCGGGCGTCCCAGGCGACGACGGGGGTGTCGCGGCGGGTGGGCGACTCGTCGCGCCGCACGCCGCTGGCCCAGGCGGCGTAGCCGGCCAGCGCCTTCTGCAGGGGGACGACCTTGCGCAGCTCACAGCACCGGTCGGGGCTGCTCGCGAACAGGTCACGGCCGTGGCGGGCGTCCTGCTCGGCGACCGTCAGCTCCGGGACGACCGTCACCACGTTGACGTCGTACATGGCCGCCACCGCGTCGCGGGTGCCCAGCGTCTCCGGGAAGTGGTAGCCGGTGTCGAGGAACACCACGTCGACGCCGGGGATCACCCGGGACGCGAGGTGGGCGAGGATGCCGTCGGCCATCGACGAGGTGATGCAGAAGCGGTCGCCGAAGGTGCCGGCGGCCCACGCGAGCACCTCCTCGGCCGAGGCGGTCTCGAGACGGACGGCCGCGTCGACGGCCGTGGTCTCCAGATCCAGGACGGTCACGGCAGAGCTCCGATCCCCAGCAGCTTCAGGGAGAACGCACGGGTGCAGGACCGGCAGTGCCAGCTGCCGTGCCCGCCCTCGTGCGGGCGGAGGTCTTCGTCTCCGCAGTACGGGCAGTAGAACGGCGCAGCGCGCTCGTTCATGCCAGCTCCGCCTCGTCGGCTCGAGCGACCCAGGAGGCGAAGCTCTCCCCGCCCTGGCGGGCGGCGTCGTAGCGCCGGGCGACCCGCTCGACGTAGTCGGGCAGCTCGTCGGCGGTCACCTTCAGCCCGCGGGACTTGCGCCCGAAGCCGGCCTCGAGGCCGAGGCCGCCGCCGAGGTGCACCTGGAAGCCCTCGACCTGCTCGCCGGCGTCGTCGGACACTAGCGAGCCCTTGAGGCCGATGTCGGCGACCTGGATGCGCGCGCAGGAGTTCGGGCAGCCGTTGAGGTGGATGCTCAGCGGGGAGTCGAAGTCGGGCATCCGCTTCTCGAGCTCCTCGATCAGCGTGCCGGCCCGGTGCTTGGTCTCGACGATGGCGAGCTTGCAGAACTCGATGCCGGTGCACGCCATGGTGCCGCGGCGGAACGGGCCGGGGCGGACCTGCAGGTCGAGCGCCTCGAGCCCCTCCACCAGCGAGTCGACCCGGTCGAGGGCGACGTCGAGGACGACCAGCTTCTGCTCGACGGTGGTGCGCACCCGGGAGCTGCCGTGCGCCTCGACCAGATCGGCCAGCCGGACCAGCGTGGGGCCCACGACCCGGCCGACCCGGGGGGCGGCGCCCACGTAGTGCCGGCCGTCCCGCTGCTCGTGCACGCCCAGGTGGTCACGGCGGCCGTCGCGGGGCAGCGGCGGTGCGGGGCCGTCGTCGAGCTTGTGCCCGAGGTACTCGTCCTCGAGCACCTGCCGGAAGCGCTCCACGCCCCAGTCGGCGACCAGGAACTTCAGGCGGGCGCGGTTGCGGAGGCGCCGGTAGCCGTAGTCGCGGAAGACCGAGACGACCCCGGCCCACACCTCGGGCACGTCCTCGACGGCGACGAAGGCGCCGAGGCGCTGCGCGAGCTTGGGATTCGTGGACAGCCCGCCGCCGACCCACACGTCGAACCCGACGCGGCCGTGGGGGTGGCGTACGCCGACGAAGGACACGTCGTTGATCTCGTGCGCCACGTCCTGCAGCGGGGAGCCACTGATCGCCGTCTTGAACTTGCGGGGCAGGTTCGAGAACGCCGGGTCGGGGATGTAGCGCCGCTTGATCTCCTCGATCGCCGGCGTGCCGTCGACGATCTCGTCGGCGGCAATGCCCGCGACCGGGCTGCCCAAGATGGTGCGCGGGGTGTCACCGCACGCCTCGGCGGTGGACAGCCCCACGGCCTCGAGCCGCTGCCAGATCGCCGGCACGTCCTCGATGCGCACCCAGTGCAGCTGCACGTTCTGCCGGTCGGTGACGTCGGCCGTGCCGCGGGCGTACTCGGTGGAGACCTCCCCGATCGTGCGCAGCTGCTCGGTCGTGAGCTGCCCGCCCTCGATCCGTACGCGGAGCATGAAGTACTCGTCGTCGAGCTCGTGCGGCTCGAGCACGCCGGTCTTGCCGCCGTCGATCCCGGGCCGCCGCTGCGTGTAGAGACCCCACCAGCGGAAGCGGCCCCTCAGGTCGGTGG
>JALYMT010000115.1 GCA_030773555.1 Actinomycetota bacterium
GCCCTCGAGCGCGGCGGCCCGCTCGAGCAGCCGGGCGCCCTCCTCGAGCATCAGCTCGACGTCGATCCCCGCCGCGATCTTCACCTCGGCCGCGTGCAGCCAGGTGGCGTACGGGTCGGCCCACGCCTCCACCGCGAAGCTCCACGCGCCCTCCCGGGGGGCGCTGACCTGCGCGGTCCAGCGGTCGGTCGCGCCGCCGAGGCCCTCGGCCACGTCGCTGGCGCCGGCCGGCAGCGGCTGCATGGGGCGGTAGGGCGCGGCGCGGCCGTCGGCGTCGCGCAGCACGACGTTGGCTCCGACGGCGTCGTGGCCCTCGCGGAAGATGGTCGCGCGGACCTCGAAGACCTCGCCGACCGCAGCCTTGGCCGGCCAGCTGCCACAGTCGACGACGGGCTGCACGTCGAGGATGGGGATGCGTCCAATCATCAGGACCGAACCGTACCGAGCGGGGAGCGAGCCGGGCCAGCAGGCAGCGCCGCGCCGCGCCGGATGTCGCCCGGGCGGCACCGGTCGCCAACCGGATCAGACCCGGGAGAACATCCGCGACGCGGTCCTGGTCCAGTGCGCGAGGAGCAGGGTGGCGTCGTCCTGCAGGACGCCCTGCTGGTGGTCGAGGACGGCGTGGACGACCTGGCGCAGGGTCTCGGGGGTCGGTTGGTCAGCAGCGGCCTGGCGCTCGAGGAAGTCGACGAGCCGGTCGCCTCCGAACATGTTCCCCTGCAGGTCGCGTGCTTCGGTTATCCCGTCGGTGTAGAGCACGACGGCGTCCTCGGGCTCGAGCCACTCCTCCCCGACCTCGGCCGCACCGCTGCCCAGGCCGAAGGGCAGCCGCCGGGCACCGGTGAGGGTCTTGACGACCTTGCCCCGGCGTAGCACCAGCGGGTGCGGGTGGCCGGCGGCCAGGTAGCGCAGCCGGCCGGTGTCGAGGTCGAGCTGGGCGAGGATGCCGGTGGCGAACCGCTCCCCGCCGAACTGCGCGGCGAGGATGTCGTCGATGACCACGCCGGTGTCCGACAGCCCGCGGCCCTCACGGCGGCAGTTGCGGTAGGCCGCCAGCGCGACCGCGGTGATGATCCCGGCGTGCAGGGAGTGTCCCATCGCATCGAAGATCGCCAGGTGCAGCCGGTCGCGCTCGGCGGCGTAGTCGAACGCGTCGCCGCCAACGTCGTAGCTGGGTTCGAGCACCCCCGCGACCACGAGCCGGTCGTTGCCGAAGGTCAGTGGCGGCATCAGCTGCCACAGCAGCTCCGCGGCCACGGTGCGCGAGCGGTGGCGCCGCACCCGCCCGATCGCGTCCCCGTACGGGATCTTGACCGCTACCAGGTGACCGAGCAGGGCGACGACCGGCCCCAGGGCCTCGTGCAGCTGGGTGTCGTTCGGATCGGTGCCCGGGGGCAGCTGCACGTCGAGCACGCCCAGGCGCTCCACCCCGTCGAGCAGCGGCAGCCACAGCCGGGGGGCCTCCGGGTCCTTCACCGCGACCGGCTCGATGAGCCGGAACGCCCGCCCGGGCAGCGTCGCGGAGATGGCCTGCGCGGGCCGGGGGGCGAGCCCCGTCGGCAGCCACGGGATCAGCTCCCGCTGCTCGTAGTCGACGAGGTAGAAGACGATCTCGAGGTCCAGGTGGTGTCCGGCGGCCAGGGTGAGGTCGGGCAGCTGATCGGGCGTGGCCAGGTGCGCGTCCCCCAGCAGGCTCGTCAGAGCGTCCAGGGTCGACCGAGGGTCGATGGGCACGGGCGATCCAATCGGGTGTCGGCGAGCGCGGACGGCGTTCGGGATCAGCACCGGCCTCCGGCCACGCTACGGCCGGGCTGCCCGTTCCGTCCTGCTCACCGACCTCCCGCGCGTCCCGGCCCGATCGACCGCCGCCCGGTTCAGCCGGGGATCTCGGGAAGCGCCACCAGGGCACGCAGCCCGTCGACGACGTCAGCGGGGGAGAAGCGGTCGTCGAGGAAGGCCTGCACGGCGCTGCCGATGACCACGGCGGTGGCGAGCGCGGCGAGCCCGGGGGCGGTGGCAGCGGGGTCGGGGGCAGTGGGGCCGGGGGCAGCGGGGGTGTGCCGGAGCAGGTCTTCGGCGGGCTGGCGCAGCGCCTCGCGGTAGTGCTGGAGGCCCTCGGCGGCCCGGTCGCGCAGCTCGGGGGCGCGTGCGGCCAGCACGACGTACTGCAGGAGCAGGTCGACGCGGGCGCGGTCCTCCTCGTTGAACCCGGCCTCGCCGGCGAGCCCGGCGAGCAGCCGCGCCGCGGGGGTGCGGTCGGGGGAGGGCACGTCGAGCGCCCAGGAGACCAGGCGGTCGAGCAGGGCCAGCAGCAGTCCGTCCTTGCTGACGAAGTGGAAGAACACCAGCCCCTTCGACAGCCCGGCCTCGCGGGCGACCTCGGCGGCGGTGAGCGAGCCCAGGCCGGTGCGCGCCGCGACCCGGAAGGCCGCGTCGAGGAGCTCCTCGCGCCGCTGCTCCTCCGGCGCCTTCGATCCCGGCATT
>JALYMT010000116.1 GCA_030773555.1 Actinomycetota bacterium
GCCCACGGCCGCCAGCCCCGGCAGCGCAGGCCCCGGGCGGTAGGCGCGGGAGCCGTCCTGCTCGGCGAAGCCCCGAGAGCGCAGCATCGCCAGCAGCCGGTGCGCGGTCGAGGGCGCCACCCCCAGCTCGGCCGCGGCGTCGGCGACCCGCAGCGAGCCGCGGGCGTGCAACAGCGTCAGCAGCCGCAGCGCGTTGTCGACCGAGGCGAGCGGATAGGCCGGTGGCGCACCGCGCGGCGCATTCTCCATCGCAGAATGATGGGGCCTGCCGTTCCGCCGCCGGGCGCTCCTTCCTAGCGTGAGACCGACAGCTCATCGAGGAGCGGGAGGATCGCCATGACCGCGACCGTGCGCGGCGGGGAGTACACCACCGAGGACCCCGCGCTCGAGGCGCAGCAGAACCCGGGCGACGAGCGGGCGCTCCAGCAGCTCTACACCGACTTCGCCCGCCACGGCATGATGCCGCTCTGGACCCAGCGTGACGACCTGATGACGACCCGCCCGCAGCCGGGCGCCCGGCCGGCGCGATGGCGCTGGGCGGACCTCTATCCGCTGGCCGAGCGCTCCGGCGAGCTCGTCCCCGTCGGCCGCGGCGGCGAGCGGCGCGCGATCGGGCTCGGCAATCCGGGCATCCCCGGCCAGCCGTACGCCACGCCGACGCTGTGGTGCGCGATCCAGTACCTCGGCCCGCGCGAGACCGCCCCCGCGCACCGGCACACCCAGACCGCGTTCCGCTTCGTCGTCGAGGGCGAGGGGGTGTGGACCAACGTCGAGGGCGACCCCGTCACGATGCGCCGGGGCGACCTGCTGCTCACCCCGAGCATGCACTTCCACGAGCACCACAACACCACCGACGCCGCGATGGCCTGGATCGACGGGCTCGACATCCCGCTGGTCAGCTCCCTCGACGCCGGCTTCTTCGAGTTCGGCCCCGACGTACTGGGCACCACGGCCACCCCGGCGCGCTCCCGCAACGAGCGGCTGTGGGGCCACCCCGGCCTGCGCCCGGTCAGCGCCGCCGACGACGCCCCGAGCTCCCCGCTGATGGCCTACCGCTGGGAGCACACCGACGCCGCGCTCGCCGCCCAGCTCGAGCTCGAGGACGAGGGCTCGCCCGGCGTGCTGCAGCCCGGGCACGCCGCGGTCCGCTTCACCAACCCCACCACCGGACGCGACGCGCTGCGGACCATGCGTACGGAGATGCACCGCTTCCGCGCCGGCACCACGACCGCGCCCGAGCGGGTCGTCGGCTCCGCGGTGTGGCAGGTCTTCGACGGCACGGGCACGGTGAGCATCGGCGACGAGCGCTACGACGTGGCCCGCGGCGACATCGTCGCGGTGCCGTCGTGGGCGCCGGTGAGCGTCACCGCGCACGGCACGCTCAACGCGTTCCGGTTCGGCGACGACCCGGTGTACGAGGCGCTCGGCCTGGCCCGCCGCGAGCGCGACGGGGCCGCCCGATGAGGCTCGCGACGATCCGCACGCCCGCGGGCACCCGCGCCGTGCGGGTCGACGAGGGCGCCGCCGTCGACCTGGGCGCCGACGACCTCGTCGCCGTCCTGCAGCGCCCCGACTGGCGTACGAGCGCCGCGGCCGCCACCGGCACCGCGTACGACGTCGCGACCCTCGACTACGCCCCGCTCGTGGTGCGGCCCGAGAAGGTCGTGTGCGTGGGGCTGAACTACCGCAACCACATCCTGGAGATGGGCCGGGAGCTGCCCGAGCACCCCACCCTGTTCGCCAAGTACGCCCGCGCGCTGGTCGGCGCGTACGACGACGTCGTCCTGCCGCGCGCCTCGTCGGCGATGGACTGGGAGGCCGAGCTGGCGGTCGTCATCGGCACGCCCGTCCGGCACGCCGGCCGCGACGAGGCGGCCGCGGCCATCGCGGGCTACACCGTGCTGAACGACCTGAGCGCGCGCGACTGGCAGTACCGCACCCAGCAGTGGCTGCAGGGCAAGACGTTCGAGGCGACCACCCCGATCGGGCCGTGGCTGGTGACCGCCGACGAGGCGCCGCTGCCGGCGGCGATCTCCTGCGAGGTCGACGGCGACGTGATGCAGAAGTCCGACACCGCGGAGCTCGTCTTCGACCCGGTCACCCTGGTCGCGTACATCTCCTCGATCGTCACCCTGGTGCCCGGTGACGTGATCGCCACCGGCACGCCCGGCGGAGTGGGGCACGCGCGTAAGCCGCCGCGCTACCTCGCCGACGGCGCCACCCTGGTCACCCGCATCGAGGGCGTCGGGAAGTGCCGCAACCGCTGCCGCGCCGAGGCCCCCTCGCCGTGAGCCAGGACGGCGGCGCTGCGCATCCGGTGGCGCGTCGGGTCGCGGTCGTCGGCGGCGGCCCGGGGGGGCTGTTCTTCGCCACCCTCGCCAAGGCGGCCGACCCCGGCCTCGAGGTGACGGTCTTCGAGCGCAACCGCGCCGACGACACCTTCGGCTTCGGGGTGGTGTTCTCCGACGCGACGCTGGCCGCCATCGACGACGCCGACCCGGTGCTGCGCGACGCGCTGGCCGCGCACGGCGTGCACTGGGACGTCATCGAGGTGCGGCTCAAGGGCGAGCGGCACCGCTGCGCCGGCATGGGCATGGCCGCGATCGCCCGGCGCACCCTGCTGCACCTGCTGCAGACCCGCGCCGCCGAGGTGGGCGTCGACGTGCGCTTCCGGACCGAGGTCGACCTCGGGCAGCTCGACGGCTACGACCTCGTCGTCGCCGCCGACGGCGCCAACTCCCGCATCCGCACGCAGCTCGCCGACGCGTTCCGCCCCTCGTACGAGGAGGCGAGCGCGAAGTTCGTCTGGTTCGGCACCACGTACCGGTTCGACGGGCTGACGTTCCTGCACGAGCGCGGGCCCGACGGGGTGTTCGCCGTGCACGGCTATCCGATCAGCCCCGACGTGAGCACCTTCATCGTCGAGACCAACGACCGGTCGTGGCGGGCGGCCGGGCTCGACGAGTTCGACGCCGCGCAGCCGCCGGGGCCGAGCGACGCGAAGAGCAAGGACTACCTCGAGAAGCTCTTCGCCGAGCAGATCGAGGGCGCGACGCTGCTGACGAACAACTCCCGCTGGGGCAGCTTCCGCACCCGCCGCGCCGGGACCTGGCGCACGGGCAACGTGGCGCTGCTCGGCGACGCGGCACACACCGCGCACTTCTCCGTCGGCTCCGGCACGAAGATGGCGATGGAGGACGCGGTCGTGCTCGCCGCCTCGATCGGCGCGCATCCCGACGACCTGGACGCCGCGCTGGGCGCGTACGAGGTCGCCGCGCGGCCCTCGGTCGACAAGATCCAGGGTTCGGCCCGGCCCAGCCTGTCGTGGTGGGAGCACTTCGGGCGCTACCACGACGCGTTCGAGCCGTGGCAGTTCACCTACCACTTCCTCACCCGCTCGATCTCAGAACGTGTTGAGTAACGCCGTCTTCAGGTCCATGGACGGCGTCCAGCTGGTTCCAGGCGTCGGGCCATCAGCCCGATCATCGACCATTTGGCCATCGCCTCGGAGTGCTCCGGACGCCGTTCG
>JALYMT010000117.1 GCA_030773555.1 Actinomycetota bacterium
GTCGACGCCTTCTACGTCGTCGATCCTGACGGACGGCCGCTACACGACGAGCGGCAGCGCGAGCGGGTCGTGGCCGCGGTCCTCGACGCCGTGTCCTGACCGCACCTGCTGAGCGGATGCGCCCGCAGCCAGCGCGCCGCGCCGCTGAAGGGCGGCGAGCACCGGCGCGGCCGTGGGTTCGGTGGCGGCGCCCGTCCCGTGGCTGGTCGGCGAAGGTCGCGGCACCACACGACGGGTGCCTCGGTCGTGGGGCAGCGCGGGCACGGACAACCGGCGGTGTGCTCCCGCTGGGGGGCGCTCGGGAGAGGCGCGGCTACTGTCTGCCCGGCGACGGTCTTCCGCATCGGTCGCTGACGCGAGCGGGCGAGGCACGCCCGCCGGTGGCCCTCCTGCGTACCCTCAAGCTCGTGCTGCACGGGCAGATCAGGGAGGCCGTGCGCGGCCGGCTGATTGCCACTCATGGGGGCCCGCCGGACACGCTGGTGCGTCACGAGCTCGGTCTGTGCCTGGGAGCGACCCGCGTCGACGTCGCCGCTATCAACGGCACGCTGACGGGCTGCGAGATCAAGAGCGCACGGGACAAGCTGACCCGGCTGCCGCGCCAGGTCGAGCTGTACGGGCGGGTGCTCGACGAGGCGGTGCTCGTCGTCGAGTCCAAGTACGCCGACCGCGCCGGCGGCTACCTGCCCGACTGGTGGGGCGTGTGGCAGGTCGATTCGGACGCGCACGACCTCCGGCTCGTCGAGGTCCGGCCCGCCGGGCGCAACCCGGCCAGTGACCCGCTCGCCGTCGCGCAGCTGCTGTGGCGCGACGAGGTGCTCGAGGAGCTGCAGGTCCGCGAGGTGGCCCGCGGCCTGGCCCGCGCGACCCGCTGGCGCCTCTGGGAGGCGCTGGTGGAGGCGTTGCCGCCCGACGAGCTCGGGAGCGTCGTCAGGACGAGGCTCAGGGCTCGCCGAGCGTGGTGAGGCGCAGCGTCACATAGTCCAGGTGGTGTGCCGTCCCCACGGTGCGCCAGGTCGTGCCGTTGCCGGGCCCCTCGGAAGAGTGCCTCGCGATCTTCTCGTCCGCCCACCCGACCGGGGTTCCGGCGAACTCAGGATGTGCAGCGATGCGCTCGCAGATCTGGTGGAACTGCCGATGTGCCAAGGGGTCGCGCTTGTGCCCCTTCAGCACCAGCCAGTGCTCCGACGCGGTGTAGCGCAGCTGTGGCGGCGGTGAGTACGCCCCGCCCAGCGTCAGTGTCGGATGTGCGACGGCGTAGTCGCCGTAGTCCGGCTGCCGG
Organism: Actinomycetota bacterium; assembly: GCA_030773555.1. Taxonomy (GTDB): domain Bacteria; phylum Actinomycetota; class Actinomycetes; order JALYMT01; family JALYMT01; genus JALYMT01. Next base: position 1,283 of record JALYMT010000117.1, read on the forward strand.
GGAAGCCGTCGGCGCCGGACCTGGTCGAACAGCTGGGCGTCGTACCGCGGGCGCTCGCCGATCGTGTTGGGCGTGAACTGCGACAGGTCGACCGGGAAGGCGCCGGCCGCGACCGTGACGGTCCGCCAGTCGGTGACCTCAGGCAGGGTCCGCAGCAGCGACAGCACGAGCCGTGCGCCGCCGCGCACGGCGACGTCGCCTTCGACGGGCCCGAGGTCGAGCAGCAGATCGACCCGCTCGCGCCCCGTCCCGGTGTCCCCCAGCAGGTCCTGCAGCGCAGCGTCGAGGTCGTCGGGGTCCTCCTCGAGGTCCTCGCCGATCAAGCGCACGGTCAGGCCCCGATCGTCGACGGCGTGCGCGGCGCCCGCGTCTCGCCGCGCTGTGTCCGGGTCGTCGAGCCGCAGCACCGGCTGGGCCACCAGACCCGCCGCTCGGGCCCGCTCGGCGAGGAGCCCCACCACTCCCACGCCTCCGCCCAGGTCTTGGCGGAGGTCGAAGTGCCCGCCGTCGAGCATGAGCGGATGCCCATAGGCCCGAGCAAGCCTCTCCACCGTCTGGTCGCAGATGCGCGTGATGGCCGCGACGTCTTCGCTCTCGTCCCGCGGCGTCACCTCCACCAGAGGCACCATCGCTCGGCGGGTCCGCATGCGCACCTTGCCCAGCGCGTCCATCTCGCCCCGCCGACCCTTGAGGATCGGCACGTACCGCGGCACGCCCACGGCTGGCCGCCCGGCAGTCGTCATCGGCCGGCCGCCAGCAGCACGACGTCGCCCGCGGCGGCGCTGCGCGACGGGCCCAGGCGCAGCTCGTGCACGTCCCGCACCGGCAGCGTCGCCACGACCACCGGCGCGGACTCAATGTCCAGGCGCTCGAGCACGAACTGCCGCAGCAGCGCCGACGGCGCCACCCCCCGCTCCTCCGCGACGCGGCGCAGCTGCTCGAGCCGACCCACCGGGATGCGAACGCTGTAGACCTGCGAGGCCTCGCCGGCAGGCTGCCGCCGCGCCCGCTGCCCCGGCGACGGTGCCCGCTCCCCGCGCTCCTCCGCCTCAGCGACGGCCCGCGCCTCCTCGGCCTCCCGGGCCAGCATGTCCCTGACGCTCTCCACCGCGCTCACTCCCCCGCAGCCTGCTGCTCGTACTCCCGAACCTCACGGGCGCTGGCCTTCCAGGCCGTCGCGCCCCACCACCGCTCACACGCGGCGCCGTCCTTCGGCGCCACCACCACGGTGACCAGGAACCCCGCCGCCTCGCTCCAGCCGGTGACCTTCACCGTCACCCCGCTGCGCGACCCCGCACTGCGCACCCAGCGCCGCGGGTCCTGGCACGCCTCGGTTGCCCACTCGGAGGCCACGTCCTGCTCGCGGGTGCCCTTGCGCGCCGCCCGCCGGCCCGGGTCGTGCTCCGCGGCCTCGGCCTCCGACCAGTCGAGCTCGCCGAAGACCATCTCGGCGTACGGGACCCCGTCGTAGTC
>JALYMT010000118.1 GCA_030773555.1 Actinomycetota bacterium
CGAGCACGACGCGGTGACGGGGGTCAGTGAGGTCGTCCGGGCGCATGCGCTCGGCCAGGTCCAGCACGCGCGTCGAGGGCAGCCGCAACAGACAGCCCAGCAGAGCCACCTCGGCCGCGGGACAGCCCATGTCCACGCTCATCGCCCCCCGGCCAGCGCCTGGAGTCCGGCCCGTTCCTGGGTCTCGACGCCGCGGGCGAGGTTCACGGCGGCCAGGCGCTTCGAGCAGGTCGAAGGCAATGGGCCCACACGCAGCAGGGCCACCCGGCGACCGAACAGCCGCCAGGCCAGGGCCTCAACGGCGCCGGGGCCGGCAGTGCCCCCACGCTCGCCCCAGAGCAGGATCGGCCGTGGGCCGGGCGGCAGCGTCAGGTGCAGCACCCACGACAACGTGAGGTGCTGGGGCAAATCGACCATGTAGCGCTCGGGGTCGTCGAGGACGGCCGCCGGCTGGCCTGCCACGTCGAGAGCGGGGACCAGCGGGTCGTCAGACGAGGGACTCGTAGGGCGGCGTACCGTCATGGCGACCTCAACGGCTTGGAGGCAGCAGGGGCGAGTGGGGCGGTGGCCGGGCTGGCAGGCCCGGCCTCGCGCACGTTCGGGGTCAGGCCGAGTGCCTCGAGCAGCCCTGCGCGGGGGACCCGGTAGAGGCGGCCAAGACGAAGGACCGGCACCCCGAGTTGGTCGTTCTTGGCGAGCTCATACGCGAGCGTCGTCCCGATCCCGAGCGCGCGAGCGGCCGTCGGCACGTCCACGACCGCCGGTAGCGCCAACACCTCGGCGGGCGGCATGGCGGGGCTCATGCCCTCTCCCGCAGCAGCTTCAGCGCCTTGAGGTACGCGGTGAGGTGCTCGTCCCGCGGCTGACGGTGCCGGCCTCCCAGTGCGCCACCGCCTGCCGGGAGACACCGCAGGCTCTGGCCACAGCCAGCAAGGACACTCCCGCCGCCTGACGGAGCGCCCGTCGCGCCGGCGGTGGAGGGAGAGACCGCCTGTCGTGCAGAGACTGCTCTAGGAGTGCGAGGCTCATGTGCCCATGTTGGCTCACCTGTGGGGCTTTGGAGGAGCACGAGCCTGCCGAGTTGACCCGGCCGCCAATACTCACCAACCTCGCCGACCTGTTGACGAACTGGAGCGAGGCTGGTTACGGTCCTACCTGTGCCGGACCAGCCGCAGATGTTCAAGTTCGGGGACATCAGTTTCCAAGGAGGCGGGGGCTTCGAGGTCTTCCAGCCACACGGGTCGGTCGTGTTCGAGGCGACAGATCCGACCAGACCCGGTGTTCGCTACGTCGGGGAGTTGGCTGAGATCAACGGGCGCACGGAACTCGTGACCCTTGTGTTTCGCGCCGACCCTGGGCACTTCCTTCGGTCAGCGGATCTACGAACGCTGCGCTTCCACGCTCTGGTGACGCAGGCGCGGCGGCGGGTGTTTACAGCCGCGAAAGCGCTCGAGCCTCATGGAGTCGTCGGCTGGAACCTGTCCCGCCTCCGCCAGGCCGCCTCCGCGACCCCATTGAAGCGCGGTCGGGCCGGCTACCCGGCAGAGCACTACCGGCGCATCGCGCGGGCGTACCTGACGCTCGTGCAGGGCGAATCAAGCAAGCACGCCATGCGGCGGCTAGCTAAGGCAGAAGACCGGCCCGTGGAGACCGTGCGCACCTGGGTCGCCCGTGCGCGCCGGGACGGCTTTCTGTCCCCCACTAGACAAGGACTGGCCGGAGCGGAGCCCGGGCCGAACCTCGAGGAGGAATCGTGAAGGGCTCGGTCTACAAGCGCTGCTCGTGCCCCGTAGAGCGGGACGCCCGCGGCGGCCGCAAGGCCTGCAAGCTCCGGCACGGCTCATGGACGTTCGTGGCGGACGTGCCTGGGGTCGGGGGGAAGCGCCGGCAGGTCAAGCGCAGCGGCTTCCCGACCAAGGCCGCCGCTGAGGCGGCGCTGGCGTCCGTGGCGGACGAGGCCGCGAGCGGCCACGTCGCACACGACGACGGGCAGCGTCTGTCCGCGTTCCTCGACGCCTGGCTCGCCGCAAAGGTCGCCGACGGGCTGCGCGCCAGCACCGCGCGGTCCTACCGTCAGCACATCAACGACTACATCGGCCCCCAGCTCGGGCACCTGCGTCTCCGCGCTGTCCGCCCGACGCACGTGGAGGCCGTGCTGCGCACGATCGCGACGCCCGCCCCCGAGCGGCGTGCTCTCGGGCCGACGACGGTCCGTCGGGTGCACGCGACGCTTCGGTCGGCGCTCAGCTCCGCCAAGCGCAAGCGGCTGATCACGCACAACCCGGCGGTCGACGTAGACCTGCCGAAGGCGCCCCGGCCGAAGGTCCGGCCGTGGGAGCCAGCCGACCTCGGCGCCTTCCTCGACTTCGCGGCTGGGGACAGGCTGGGCCCGCTGTTCGAGCT
>JALYMT010000119.1 GCA_030773555.1 Actinomycetota bacterium
CGCGGTGCCGGCCGCCGGCGGGGTGCAGCGCTCCTTCGGCACCCACGGCAAGCCGCTGCAGGTCGGCTTCGCGACCGACGCCGGGGTGCGCGCGGCCCGGTTGGCGGCCGCCGGCGCGACCGCGGACCCCGCCGTGCTGGAGCGGTGGATGCTCCTGGTCGGCGGTGACCCCTCGGCGCTGGACCTGTCCGGCCCTGCCGTCCCCGGGGGCCTCGCTGTCAAGGGCCACCCCTGCTGCTACGCGCTCCAGCGCCCGATCGCCGCGGCGCGCGAGCTCGGCGTGCCGGCCGGGGACGTCGTGGGCGTCCGGGTGCGCACGCCCGCCGGGACGGTCCAGCCGCTGGTGCACTCCCGGCCGGCGACCGGCCTGGAAGGCAAGTTCAGCCTGGAGTACTCCATCGCCACCGCGCTGCTCGACGGCTTCCCCGGCTTCGCGAGCTTCGAGGACGCCGCCGTCCGGCGGGACGAGGCGACGCGGCTGGTCGACCTGGTGGACGTCGAGCTGACCGAGGGCGGCGACGGGCTGCTCGCCGGCGAGTGCGTGCTCGCGCTCGACCTGCGCGACGGCCGGACGGTGTCGACGTCGGTGTCGGTGCCGCCCGGCGCGCCCGCGCGACCGCCCACACAGTCGGAGCTCACGGCCAAGGTCCGGGAGTGCGCCGGCGAGCTGACCGACGACCTGCTGGCCTGCGGCTGGGACGGCGCCGCATGCCTCCTGCGCGCTGAGCTGCCCTCGGGCACGCCGGTCGGAGCGGCCTGATGGCCCTGCCCCTGGGCGGGATCACCGTCGTCAGCATCGAGCAGGCCGTGGCGGCGCCGTTCGCCACGCGTCAGCTCGCCGACCTGGGTGCGCGGGTCATCAAGGTCGAGCGGCCCGGCGACGGTGACTTCGCCCGCGGCTACGACGAGTCGATCTCAGGGCAGTCGAGCTACTTCGTCTGGCTGAACCGGTCGAAGGAGTCGCTCACCTGCGACCTGAAGCACCCTGAGGGTCGGGCGGTCGTCGAGGCCCTGCTCGCGAACGCCGACGTCTTCGTGCAGAACCTCGCACCCGGCGCGGCGCGGCGCCTCGGCTTCGACGCGGCGACCTTGCAGGAGCGCCACCCCCGCCTCGTCGTCTGCGACGTGACCGGCTTCGGCAGCACGGGCCCGTGGTGGGACGCCAAGGCGTACGACCTGCTCGTGCAGTGCGAGACCGGTCTGGTCTCGCTGACCGGTCCCCCGGACTTCCCCGCCAAGGCGGGCATCTCGGTCGCCGACATCGCCGCCGGCATGTACGCCTACAGCGGCATCCTCACCGCGCTGCTGCAGCGGGCGACCACCGGCACGGCACCCGCGCTGGAGGTCTCGCTGTTCGAGGCGCTGGCCGAGTGGATGGGCTCGCCGATGTACTACACCGAGGGCCTCGGGCGGCAGCCGCAGCGCGTGGGCATCGAGCACGCGACGATCGCGCCGTACGGCCCCTACACGGCCGGTGACGGCGGCACGGTCCTCGTCGCGATCCAGAACGACCGGGAGTGGCGGTCGTTCTGCCGGGTCGTGCTCGAGGACCCGGCGATCGCCGACGACCCCCGCTTCGTGCGCGGCTCGGACCGCGTCGCCCACCGGCCGGAGCTGAACGACATCATCAGCAAGCGCTTCGCGGCCCTCACCGAGCCCGAGGCGAGCCGCCTGTTGTCGGAGGCCGACGTGGCGCACGCCCGGGTCAACGAGGTGCAGGGGCTGCTCGACCACCCGGTGCTCGCCGGCCGCGACCGCTGGCGCCAGGTCGACACCCCCGGCGGACCGATCCGCGCGCTGCTGCCACCCACCTTCATCAGCGGCGTCACGCCGCGCATGGACCCCGTGCCCGCCGTCGGCGAGCATACCGACGCGCTCCTGTCCTCGCTCGGCTACGACGAGGAGCGGATCGCCCGCCTGCGCCAGGACGGCGCGGTATGACGCCCGGGAGGCACGCATGACGACCCCCTCAGGTCTGTCCGGCGAGGAGCAGGAGATCGTCGACCTGGTCCGCGACTTCGTCGACAAGACGGTCAAGCCGGTGGCCAGCGAGCTCGAGCACGCGAACACCTATCCCGAGGCGCTCATCGAGCAGATGAAGCAGCTCGGGATCTTCGGCCTCGCCATTCCCGAGCCGTACGGCGACGTCGCCGTCTCGACGCCCTGCTACGCGATGGTGACCGAGGAGCTGGCGCGCGGCTGGATGAGCCTCGCGGGAGCGATGGGCGGCCACACGGTGGTGTCCAAGCTGCTGCTGGCGCACGGCACCGACGAGCAGAAGTCGCGCTACCTGCCGCGGATGGCCACCGGCGAGGTGCGCGCGACCATGGCGCTCACCGAGCCGGGTGGCGGCTCGGACCTGCAGGCGCTGCGCACGACGGCCAGGAAGGACGGCGACGACTACGTCGTGAACGGGTCGAAGACCTGGATCACCAACGCCCGGCGCAGCAGCCTGCTGGCGGTCCTCGTCCGCACCGACCCGAGCGCCGATCCGCCCCACCGGGGCATGAGCATCCTGCTGTGCGCGCACGGCCCCGGGCTCGAGGTCAGCCGTGACCTGCCCAAGCTCGGCTACAAGGGGGTCGAGAGCTGCGAGCTGTCCTTCAGCGACTACCGCCTGCCGCAGGACGCGGTGCTCGGCGGCGTCGAGGGCAAGGGCTTCACGCAGTTCATGCAGGGCCTCGAGGTCGGCCGCATCCAGGTCGCGGCCCGCGCCACCGGCGTCGCCCGCGCGGCGCTGGAGGACTCCGTGCGCTACGCCCAGGACCGCGAGAGCTTCGGCAAGCCGATCTGGAAGCACCAGTCAGTCGGCAACCTGCTCGCCGACATGGCGACCAAGCTGGCCGCCGCGCAGCAGCTGCTGCTCCACGCGGCACGGACCTACGACTCGGGCCGTCGCTCCGACCTCGAGGCCGGCATGGCCAAGCTGTTCGCCTCCGAGGCAGCGGCGGAGATCACGCTCAGCGCGATCCGGGTGCACGGCGGCTACGGCTACTCCACCGAGTTCGACGTGGAGCGGTACTTCCGCGACGCCCCCCTGATGATCGTCGGTGAGGGCACGAACGAGATCCAGCGCAACGTCATCGCCGCCCAGCTCGTCAAGCGCGGCGGGCTGTAGTGCCCGACTTCCGCTACACCCCGCTGCTCCCGACCGGCCCGGACGAGACGCCCTACCGGCTGCTGACCTCCGACGGGGTCTCGACCGTCACGGCGCTGGGCCGCGAGTTCCTGCAGGTCGAGCCCGCGGCCCTGCAGCTGCTCGCCCGCGCGGCGATCCGCGACGTCTCCCACCTGCTGCGCCCCGCCCACCTGGCCTCGCTGCGCGGGATCCTCGACGACCCGGAGAGCTCGCCGAACGACCGGTTCGTCGCGCTGGACCTGCTCCGCAACGCGGCGATCGCCTCCGGCGGGGTGCTGCCGATGTGCCAGGACACCGGGACGGCGATCGTGCACGGCACCCGCGGCCAGCAGGTGCTCACCGCCGGGCGGGACGCCGAGCACCTGTCGTGCGGGATCTTCGCGGCGTACACGTCGCTGAACCTGCGCTACTCGCAGATGGCTCCGGTGACGATGTGGGACGAGGCCAACACCGGGACCAACCTGCCCGCGCAGATCGAGCTGCAGGCCGGCGACGGGGCGGCGTACGAGTTCCTGTTTCTGGCCAAGGGCGGCGGCTCGGCGAACAAGACGTTCCTGTACCAGGAGACCAAGGCGCTGCTGAACCCCGCCGCGATGCTCCGCTTCCTCGAGGAGAAGATCCGCTCGCTGGGCACCGCGGCCTGCCCGCCGTACCACCTGGCGGTCGTCGTCGGCGGGACGAGCGCCGAGCACACGCTCAAGACCGCGAAGCTGGCCAGCGCGCGCTACCTCGACACGCTTCCGACGACCGGATCTCCTACCGGCCACGGCTTCCGCGACCTCGAGCTCGAGGCGCAGGTGCACGAGCTGACCCAGCAGCTGGGGCTGGGCGCGCAGTTCGGCGGCAAGTGGTTCTGCCACGACGTGCGCGTCGTCCGCCTGCCCCGCCACGGCGGCTCCCTGCCGATCGCCATCGCCGTGTCGTGCTCCGCCGACCGCCAGGCCCGGGCGCGCATCGACGCGGACGGCGTGTGGCTCGAGGAGCTCGAGACCGATCCCGCGCGCTTCCTGCCCGACGTCGTCGAGGAGCAGCTCGACGACGACGTCGTGCGCATCGACCTGCACCGGCCGATGGACGAGGTGCGCGCCCAGCTGTCGCGGCTGCCGGTGACGACCCGGGTGTGGCTGACCGGCCCGATGGTCGTCGCCCGCGACATCGCCCATGCCGAGATCGCCGCGCGCCTCGACCGCGGCGAGCCGATGCCGGACTACCTGCGCGACCACGCCGTCTACTACGCCGGGCCGGCCAAGACGCCGGACGGGTTGCCGTCGGGCTCCTTCGGGCCCACGACGGGCGGGCGCATGGACGGCTACGTCGAGCGCTTCCAGGCCGCGGGCGGATCGCTGGTCATGCTCGCCAAGGGCAACCGGAGTCGCCAGGTCACCGAGTCGTGCCAGCGGCACGGCGGCTTCTACCTCGGCTCGATCGGTGGGCCGGCCGCCCGGCTGGCGCAGGACTGCATTCGGAAGGTGGAGCTGCTCGAGCTGGAGGAGCTCGGCATGGAGGCGGTCTGGCGGATCGAGGTCGAGGACTTCCCGGCGTTCGTCGTGGTCGACGACAAGGGGAACGACTTCTTCCCGCCTCAGGACACCGCCGTGCCAGTGACCATCGGTCGCCGCCCGGCGGACGTGCCGTCGTGACGGTGACGATCGTCGGGGTCGGCCCGCGCGACGGGCTCCAGGTCGAGGCGGCCCTGACATCCCTGCCTGACACGGCCGTTCACGCCGCCGCACCCTGGCCCGTAGCGACCCAGCCGTTGTCGTCGATGAGCCTGGCCGAGGTTAAGGGCCTCGTTGAGGCAGCCATCGAGCGGGTCGAGCAGGACGACCCAGCCGCCGACGTCGCACTCAGGTTGCGATTGGTGCGGGCTGAGTACGACGAGGACGAGCGACGCAGCCTGCTGAGGTCGGCACGGCGTCATCTCGTGCCGGGTCGGGCAGCCGCGTTGATCAACGCGCGCGAGGCGCGCAGGTGCGCTCTCGAGGGCCGAGTGGAGGAAGCGTCCGAAGCATGGCGCGACGCAGTCCACGATGCCATCCATGCCGGGCTCCCTGACGACGCGGCCGACTGGCTGTACGCGATCCGCACGTTGAACGTCCAGTACGGCCCCTGGACAATGGACCTCGACGACGAGCACCGGCTAGCGCAGGCGCTGCGCGCCACCAGCTCAGGTCGCACCCTCGATAGGACCCGCGACCCTAGCGAGGCCGCGATGTCAGCCCTCGTGCGCAGCAAGCCGATCGAGGCCGTGCTGTCGGCCAGACGCTGGCTCATCGACTCCTGCGTCACCGGGTCGTGGGCTCACGAAGGCGACGCGGCCGAGGTGCTCGGCGACATCTACGCGGCCAACCGGGAGCCGGCCCTCGCCGCGGCGCTCTACCAGCGTGTCGGGGTATGGAAGAAGGTGACCAAGCTCGCCGGCCGGGTCGGCGACCTTCTCCTGCCTACGACCTCGTGGGCAGGCGAGCCATGGTGGGTGGTACACGCGCAGGCAGCCCAGGTGTCCGCGCAGGAGGACCTCCTGGACGCACAGACCACGGACCGGCTCCTGAACGAGCTCTTGGACTTGGCGCGTCGTGGTCGAGCAGGGGAGCTGACGGACTCGCCAACCGCATCACTGGCGCTGCGGACCGCCAAGAGCGCCTGCGACCTTGCCGCCCGGGGCACTGCACACCAGGCACAGGAGGTCCTCGACCTGCTGGCCGCCGACGTCGCGCGCGAGAGGAACCACTACTTCCACACCGACGAGGAGCACGCGGCGGCCTGTGTCGGGATCGCGCTGGTGCACCCGACGCTCGCCCACACGGCGCTGACCCGGTTGGTCGATCTGGCGTCCTTCGACGCGCAGCCCGCCCAGAAGGCGCTGGTTCGTGGCGAGGTCCTCGCGTTGATGTCGGGCCGCGACGAAGACCGGAACCTGCCACCGGGCCTGTGCGACTGCCTCTCGACCGAGGAAAGGGCTTCGCTGCGCGAGCGGGTCGTCGGCATGGTCGAGGAGGGCCGCTACCTGGTTGACATCGTCCTGGCGTCGATCGACCCGGACCACGCGCTGGTCCAGGAGCGCGCACAAGCGGCGCGTGACAGCCTCCTCGCCCGTCCCGGTCCCGACCCGGGCCGTGTCGCCTTCGGCACCGCGATGGTCCGGCAGGCGTACCTGGCGAGTCTGCTGCCCCCGGGCGAGGCCCGTGACTGCCTCGACAAGCTGATGGTGGTGGCCTCGGACCCTCGGGAGGTCGCCTCGAACCGCCAAGACGCGCTCACGGGTGCCCGCAACCTGGTGGCGGCCCAGCCCGCCGATGTCCGAACCGACGTCTTTGAGCAGGCGCGGTCGTTCGCCGTCGGGGATCGTGACGGCAGTGCGCTCGACGACCTCACCGGCGAGCCGCACCCGCTCAGCGCCGCTAAGATCGGCGTCGGCACCGCGTCGCTGCGCGGAGACGGATTGAGGCTCGCACACGCGGCCGCCGACCGTCCTGAGCAGCACAAGTGGGTGCGGGAACAGGTGGTCGGCCTCCTGCGCAGCGACGTCCAGCGCGACATTCACGCCGCAGCCGTCGTCATCAACGGACTTCCATCAGACATCGTCGACGCGGTAGATGCCGGCCTCCTGGCGGCCAGCGCGCACGTCGTCGTGCGGCAGGCGGCAGCATTGCTGTCATCGCGGGAGCCGGAGCGCTACCCGGCCGTCCTGACCCGCCTGGCATCTGATCCCGACTATCGCGTGCGGCGGGCCCTCGCCGAGGGCATTGCGCGCTCAAAGGGACCGGAGCTCGGCCCGTTGACTTCCGCTCGCAGCACGCTGCAGCAGGACCCTCGCCACAGCGTGCGTGCAGTGCTAGGTGTTCGCGGGTGAGTGGGTCGAGGGCAAGCGTTCTACCCGGCCCGAACGAGGCCTTCGGTCGTTGTGGCGCAACGCGCGCGCCAACGGTGACCCCGGGTCCCTCGAACGCTCAAGCTTGCAGGCGGCGTGCTGCACGGCATGCCCGCCAAAGGAGAGCGACGCGTCCTGCCCAAGGCAACGCCTGGGCCGTCCCGCTGACCGATGGCGGTTTCAGGCCGTCGTCGCAACGGGTGGGTTGGACAGTAGTGCCGCGAGGGCTGCGGCGGGAGTGCGGCCGCCGAGGGTCTTGCGGGGCCTGCTGTTGAGCTCGGCGGCGACGCGGTCGAGGTCTTCGCCGCTGTGGACGGACAGGTCGGTGCCCTTGGGGAAGTACTGGCGCAGCAGGCCATTGGTGTTCTCATTCGATCCGCGCTGCCAAGGGCTGTGCGGATCGGCGAAGTAGATCGCCAGCCCGGTGGCCAGAGTGATGTCGCGGTGGCGGGCCAGTTCGGTGCCGCGGTCCCAGGTCAGCGAGCGGCGCAGCTGGGCGGGCAGGGTCTGGATCGCCTGGACGAGCGCGTCGCGCACGGCTGGGGCGCCGTGCCCGTCGGGCAGGGCGACGAGCAGCACGAAGCGGGTGGAGCGCTCCACCAGGGTGGCGATCGCCGAGCGGGGAGTTCGACTCGAGCAGCAGGTCCCCTTCC
>JALYMT010000120.1 GCA_030773555.1 Actinomycetota bacterium
CACACGCCCGCTGGGCGGATTCCGGTCAGGTGACGCCGCTCACGGCGCGCAGCTCGGCCCGGGTCGGCGGATCCGCGCCGGCCCGGCTGCACGTGAGGGCGGACACCGTGATGGCGGCCGCGAGCGCCGCGTCCAGCTCGTCCGCGGGCAGCTGGGTCAGCCGGCCCGAGCCCCCGGCTCCCACCCGCCGGGTGCGCACCAGCGCATCGAGCAGGCCTGCGGTGAAGGCGTCGCCGGCACCGACGGTGTCGACCACCTCCACGGGTACCGCTGGGCGGCGCAGCTCGTATCCCTGCGTCCGGGCGTAGGCGCCGTCGCCGCCGCGGGTCACGACGACCAGGGCGGGGCCGAGGGCGAGCCAGCGGCGCGCGACCTCCTCGTACGCCTCGCCGGGGTGCAGCCAACCGAGATCTTCCTCGCTGGCCTTGACGACGTCGCTGAGCGCCACCAACTCTTCGACGTCGCGCCGGACCTCCTCGGGCGGGCCGAGGAGCGCGGGACGCAGGTTCGGGTCGTACGAGACGGGCACCCGGCCGGCGGCGGCGGTCAGCAGGTCGCGCACCACCCGCGCTCCGGGCGGCAGCGCCGTGCCCAGCGAACCGGTGTGCACGCACCCCGCTCCGGCCAGCAGGGACGAGTCGAGAGGAGCGGGGTCCCAGGCCAGGCGGAAGGTGTAGGTCGCCGCCCCGGCGGCATCGAGGCTGGCCACCGCGACGCTCGTCTCGCCGGGGCCCTCGGCGCCCGGCGCGAGGACGACCCCGTTGCCGGCGAGGTGCCCGCGCAGCAGATCCCCGTACGCGTCACGCCCGAAGCGGGTCACCAGGGTCGCGGACGTGCCCAGCCGCGCGAGGCCGACGGCCACGTTCGCGGGGCTGCCGCCCGGGTGCGGCTCGACGTGCCCGTCGGGCCGGTGCACCTCGTCGACCAGGGTCTCGCCGACGACGAGGACCCCCGTCTCGGCCGGGGCGGCGGGGCCGCTCAGCGCGCGTGCTCGAAGTCGATGGTGGAGTACGCCCGCAGCTTGCCGAGCCGGTGCTCGCTCTCGATCAGCCGGATCGTGCCGCTCCGGGAACGCATGACGATGGAGTGCGTCCGAGCGCGGCCGCCGCCGTAGCGGACCCCGCTCATCAGCTCGCCGTCGGTGATGCCGGTGGCGACGAAGAAGACGTTGTCGCTGCGGACGAGCTCGTCGGTGGTGAGCACCCGGTCGAGATCGTGGCCCGCGTCCAGCGCCTTGCCCCGCTCGGCGTCGTCGCGCGGCCAGAGGCGGCCCTGCAGCGTGCCGCCCAGGCACTTGATCGCACAGGCCGCGATGATGCCCTCGGGAGTGCCGCCGATGCCGAGCAGCAGGTCGACGCCGGTGCCGCCGCGGGCGGCCATGATCGCGCCGGCCACGTCACCATCGGTGATGAACTTGATCCGGGCACCGGCGGCCCGCACCTCCTCGACGAGCTCCGCGTGCCGGGGCCGGTCGAGGACCACGACGGTCACGTCCTCGGGTTCCTGGCCCTTGGCCTTGGCCAGCCGCCGGATGTTCTCCGCGGGAGGAGCGGTGATGTCGACGACCTCGGCGCCCTCCGGCCCGGTCGCGAGCTTCTCCATGTAGAAGACGGCCGAGGGGTCGTACATGGAGCCCCGTTCGGCGACCGCGAGCACGGCGATGGCGTTGTTCATGCCCTTCGCGGTGAGCGTGGTGCCGTCGATCGGGTCGACGGCGACGTCGCACTCGGGACCGCTGCCGGAGCCCACGGCCTCGCCGTTGAACAGCATGGGGGCGTCGTCCTTCTCGCCCTCGCCGATGACCACCACGCCCTGCATCGACACCGTGCCGATCAGCCGGCGCATCGCGTTGACGGCCGCGCCGTCAGCGCCGTTCTTGTCGCCCCGGCCGACCCACCGGCCGGCAGCCATGGCGGCGGCCTCGGTGACCCGAACGAGCTCGAGGGCGAGGTTGCGGTCGGGGGCCTCCGGCCCGACGGTCAGCGCGGTGGGCAGCTCTGACGAGACCACCATGGGCTACCTCCTAGCCGAGAAGCGCATCGTAATGAGTTCGCACCCGCTGAGCACCGCCCCGCTTCCGGCCGAGGCTATCGTGCCGGCATGGTCGCTCTTCCCGTCCGGGCACCCGCCGACGCCCACGCGGGTCTGCTTGCCGCGCGCGGCGACTTCCCGATCCTGGGGCGCACGACCTACCTGATCAACAACTCGCTGGGCGCGATGCACCGCCGTACGCGCGACCGGCTGCAGGCGTACGCCGACCGCTGGGACGAGGAGGGCGTGGTCGCCTGGCACACCTGGGGCGCGGAGATGTACCGCATCGCCGACCTCGTCGGCGCGATCATCGGCGCGCCGCCCGGGACCATCGTGCTGCGGCAGAACGTCGCCGACCTGGTCGGCGCGGTCGCCTCCGCCATCGACTGGTCGGGTCCGCGCAATCGGGTGGTGTACTTCGACCTGGAGTGGCCCTCGTCGCACTACCTGTGGTTGGAGCACCGGCGTTATGGCGCCGAGGTCGTCGTGGTGCCCGCGGGGGGCGACGGCGTGCACGTCGACGTGCAGCGCCTCGTCGACGCCATCGACGAGCGCACCGCGCTGGTGCCGATCTCGCACGTGCTCTTTCGCACCTCCACCCTCGTCGACGTGCGCCCGATCGTGGAGAAGGCGCACGCCGTGGGGGCGCTGGTCCTCCTCGACGCCTACCAGTCCGCCGGCTGCCTGCCCGTCGACGTCGTCGACCTCGGCGTCGACCTGTGCGTGGGCGGGTCGGTGAAGTTCCTGTGCGGGGGGCCCGGCGCGGGCTGGATGTACGTGGAGCCGTCGGTGGCGGCGGCGCTGCGGCCCGCGCAGGTGGGCTGGTTCGGGCACGCCCGGCCGTTCGACTTCGCCTTCGACGAGGTGGAGTACGCCCCCGCCTCCAAGCGCTTCGCCGGAGGCACTCCCGGCGTGCCCGCCGCGTACGCCGCCTCCGCCGGATACGAGGCCGTCCTGGCGGCGGGCATCGGTCGCATCCGGGAGCGCTCCCTCTCGCTCACCCAGCCGCTCGTCGAGGGGGCACTCGCCCGCGGCTTCGCGGTGCGCTCCCCGCTCGAGCCCGAGCAGCGCGGCGGCCACGTCACGGTCGACCCCGGCGAGCCCGAGGCGGTGCACCGCGAGCTGATCCGCCGCGGCTTCCTGGTCGACCACCGCCCGGGCGTCGGCATCCGCATCGGCCCGCACTTCTACAACACCGCTGAGGAGTGCCAGGCGGTGCTCGAGGAGATGGGGCGCATCGCCGGTGCTTCGGACTGAGGGGACGATGGAGCCGTGAGCACCTCGCCCCCGCCATCGCCATCGCCGCCGCCATCGCCATCGTCCGCCCCGCCCGGCTCCGCCCCCCCGGCCCGCCGGGCCCGCCGCTTCGGGCTGGGCGACCTGGTGCTCTCGATGATGGTGGTGCTCGCGTTCGTGCTCGCCGTCGTCTGGCTCACGCCCCGCCCCGCCCCCGACCCCGTACGTCCCATCGAGTACGTCGGGTCCTGGGAGCAGGCCGCGCAAGTAACGGACTACCCGGTGCTCGCTCCGGAGGTGCTGCCCGAGGGCTGGCGGGCGACCAGCGCGCGAGCCGGCCGGGCCCCGGACGGCTCGCCCACCTGGCACCTGGGCTTGGTCACCCCGGCTATCCGCTACGCCGGGGTGGAGCAGGGCGCGGGCGACCCGGTGCAGTTCCTCGCCCGGGTGGCGCCGGGACGCGACTCCGAGCTGGTGACGCTTGCCGGGGTCCCCTGGCAGCGACGCCTCGAGACCGACGGCGACGACCGGACGCTGTGGCGGCTGGAGGGGGACTCGACGGTCGCGGTCACCGGCAGCGCCGAGTGGCCCGAACTTGAGCAGCTCGCGGCCGCCCTCCGGCCCCGCTGATGCCGCGCCCCCGGCCTGGCCCTCGTCAGCTCCGGTCGGCGTCCAGGGCCGATTGCAGGCGGGCGCGGGCGCCGTCGAGCCACTGCTGGCAGATCGCGGCCAGCGCTTCGCCGCGCTCCCACAGCGCCAGGGCCTCCTCCAGGGTCTCGGGACCGGCCTCGAGCCGGCGGACCACGTCGGTGAGCTCGTCGCGGGCCTGCTCGTAGGTCGGGCTCCCGCTCGCCGGCGACGTCATGTCCGCAGCCTAGGGTCGGCCGGCTCGAGGTGGCCGGCGAGCTCGCCCTCGGCCAGCCGCACCCGCACCGCGCCGTCGGCGTCGAGGTCGGCCGGCCGGCGGACGACGGCCCCGTCGCCGCGTTGCACCACGGCGTAGCCGCGGGCCAACGTCGCGGCCGGTGAGAGCGCCGTGACCCGCGCGAAGGTGTGCGTCAGGTCGTCGGCGGCTCGGTCGAGCCGCTGGCCCAGGCAGCGGCGGGCTCGCTGCCGCCAGCCGTCGACGTGCCCGGCGCGCTCGTCGAGCAGTCGCAGCGGTGCGGCCAGCACGGGCCGCGAGCGCAGGGAGTGCAGCGTCGCCGACTCCCGCTCCAGGCGGGCCAGGACGGCGCGGCGGGAGCGGGCGCGCATCGCTTCGACGCGCGCCAGCTCCTCGGCGACGTCGGGCACGACCCGCTTGGCGGCGTCCGTGGGCGTGCTGGCCCGCAGGTCGGCGACGAGATCGAGCAGCGGGGTGTCGACCTCGTGCCCGATGGCGCTCACCACCGGAGTGCGGGCGGCGGCGACCGTGCGCAGCAGCGCCTCATTGGAGAAGGGCAACAGGTCCTCCAGCGAGCCGCCGCCGCGGGTGACGACGATGACCTCGACGCGGACATCGCCGTCGAGCTCGCGCACCGCGGCGCACACCTCGGGAACCGCGTTGACCCCCTGGACCGCCACCTCGCGCACCTCGAAGCGCACCGCGGGCCAGCGCCGCCGCGCGTTCTCGACGACGTCCTTCTCGGCGGCGGAGGCGCGTCCGCAGACCAGCCCGACGACGGCGGGCAGGAAGGGCAGGGCTCGCTTGCGCTTGGGGGCGAACAGGCCCTCCGCGGCCAGCAGCCGCTTGAGCTGCTCGAGGCGGGCGAGCAGCTCGCCGACCCCCACCGGTCGGATCTCCAGCGCCGAGAGCGACAGGGTGCCGCGAGCGGCGTAGTACTCCGGCTTGGCGTGCAGCACGACGTGCGCCCCGTCGGTCAGGGCGCTGGGCATGCCGTCGAGGACCCACACCGGGCAGGTCACCCCGAGGGACAGGTCGGCGGCCGGGTCGCGCAGGACCAGGAACGCGGTCCGCGAGCCGGGCCGCCGGTTCACCTGGGTGACCTGACCCTCGACCCAGACCCTGCCCAGCCTGGCGATCCACTGCCCGATCAGGGACGAGACGACCCGCACGGGCACGGGCCGCTCCGGGGAGCTCTCGAGTGCCACGTCGTCCCCTCCCTGTCGATCGCCTGCTCCTGGCCCGACCGGCCGGCCGGCTATCGAGCTGCGGCCTGCAGCTTCGCGATGCGCCCGTCGAGCATCGCGAGGATGGGTGCCCGACGCCCCGCGGCCTGCTCCTGCGCCCGCAGGGCGATCACCTCGTCCAGGCCCAGGCGGGGGAGGCGGGCCCGCAGCGTGCCCGGCGTGGCCCGGTCGAGGTCGGGCGGCAGCGAGGAGTCGGGGGGCGAGGCAGCGCTGGGCCCGGGGGCGGCGGCAGCGGGAGCGCCGGGCAGGTGGGGCG
>JALYMT010000121.1 GCA_030773555.1 Actinomycetota bacterium
ACAGCGTCGGCTCGGGCGCGCCAGTCTGCGCAGCGCGGTTCACCAGCTCGCGATCTCGAGCCCGGAACTCCGCGGCGACCGGATTGGCCGGGAAGCGCTGGGCCGCGGCAGCTGGCCGGGTGCCGGCGGGTGGGGTCGGCGGGGTCTGTGACGCCCCGGCGGCGGCCAAGACGTCAGCGGGGCGGATGCGGCCAGCCACACCCGTGCCCGCCACCGTCGCCAGGTCCACGCCGTGCTGGGCCGCCAGCCTCCTAACCAGCAGCGTGGCCGCCAGCTCGTCACCGCCGGAGGCACCCGGCGCCGGCGTGGGGGTGGGAGCAGTCTCAGGCATGTCAGCGCTCCTTGCGGGTCGGGACGAGGGAGCCGTATCCGAGGGCGCGCAGCTCGGCCTCCAGGGCGTCGCTGCCGTCCAGGGTCCCGGCGTCGCCCGCGTGACCGATCTCCGCGAGCGGGACGATCACCGGCGCACTAGCCAGATAGGCCTGGGTCGCGGCCGGGTCGATGTCGTACTGCTTCTCCCACGCGGCCCGACTGGGGGAGGGGTAGCGGTCCCGGTAGGCGTGAAGCACCTGCTCGCGCTCGTGAGCATGCTGCTGCTCCACCAGCCGGGGGGCGACCGCGGCCGCCGCCTGCAGGTCGGCCAGCGCCACGGTGGAGATCAGGGCCATGTCCTCGGGCACAGCGGGGTCGGTGGGCGGGTCGGCGCGCTCGGTGAGCGCCTCGTCGAAGGCGGCGAGAATCTGCTCCCCCGTCGCGCTCTCGTCGGTGACGCCGAGCAGCTGACGCATCGACGTGAGCTGCTCGTCAGTGAACAGCGCCACGAAAGCCTCCTGGGTCTACTCGGGAGGGGGCGCCGGGCATCGGGCGCCCGCCGGTCAAATCACGCCGCCCGGCGCCGGGCGAGGAGCTCGAGCAGCGCGTCGCGGTCCAGCCGCCACGCGCCCGCGTGCTTGCGACCGAGCCCGCGACGGCCAAGCCGGCAGAGGTAGCCGGCCGACCAGCCGGTGAGGGCTGCCGCCTCGCGATCGTGATCTCCCCATGCGGCCACACTGCCGGAGTGGCCTCGTCGGGGGGTTCAGTGGTTCGGACGTCTGAACCGTGCCGGGGGCCGGCGATGTCCGCGGTGCGCTCCTCGTCCACCGCCTCCAGCACGGCGAGGGTCTGCAGCAGGTGGGGCGGGGCCGCGATGCCGTCGCGGCGGCCGATCTCGCGCAGCGCCACGCGCGCGAGGTGGGCGAGCGCGCGGGCCTGGGTGGCCGGAATCGCCGCGTACAGGTCCCGACCCGAGCACCAGGCGCAGCGTCGGCGGGGGCGCGGGCGAGCCGGCCCTCAGAAGCCCCACTGCCATCCCTCGGGCTGCTGCGACCGGCGCGAACCCATGTCGCTCAGCTCCTCCTCGCTCAGCTCCACCAGGCGCTCCCAGCCTCGCCCGCCGCGGTGCCTGCGGCGCTCCTCGGGTGGGACGCGGCGCCGGCAGCGGTCACACCACACGCGCCCCTGCTCGTCGGGCACGTCCGGGTGCTCGGCGGGGTCCGACCCGGGCGGCAGGACCGGCGGGGGCGTCACGGGAGGTCCCGCGGGTGCTGCTGGATGTGCATCGCCCGGCGGACGGCGACGGTCTGGCGCAGCAGGTCGACGAGGTCCAGCCCGCCGGGCCAGCCGTGCTGGCGGCACCAGTCGAGCCGCGCCCGCGACCACAGGCTCAGCGCCTCGTGCATGCGCCACGCGGCCAGCGGCTGCAGCGCTGCGGCTTGGCCGTGCCGGCGCCACCGGTCGGCGTCCTCGTTGACCAGCGGCAGCCAGTCCGCGGCGTCGAACTCCACCAGACGGGCCGGCGGCTCGGCTCGGTCCGAGCGCTCGAGGCGCCGCCTCACGTCGGACCCGTGCGGTAGACGCCCCGGACGCCCGTCCGACGCTGCGGCCGGCGGTCGCCCGCCTCCTGCTCGCCGGCCGGCAGCCGCAACGCGCCCAGCAGCCGGGCCAGGGCGATCCGCTGCTGCCGAGCCTCGACGGCCGCCGGGTGCGCCTTCTCGCCCTGGGGCGACTCGATCACCGCACCGTCGGCCTTGATCCGCTTCTCCAGCTCGTCGAGCAGGTCCGGGTCCTCCGACGGGTGCGGACGGGGCGCAGGAGGAGACGCGTCGGGACCTGCCGCCGGTGCTGGCTCGTCGGTGGGCCACGGCTCGGGCATCATCCGGTCCCCTCCGCTCCCAGCTCGGCGTCGAGCAGCTGCATCTCGACCTGCAACCCGACCTGGCGCACCACGTGCTGCGGGTCGACCTGGGCACCGTGGGCGGCGAGCTGCGCCAGCACCGAGGCCAGCCGGGCCAGGGCGTCCACGCCGGCGCCCGGCCTGACCGTGGCCTGCGCCCGCAGCGCGGCAGGGTCGGTGTCCTCGAGCAGTGCGGCCACCAGGTCGAGCGCGGAGCGCGCCGCCGTGGCCCCGCCCAGCCACGCGCTCCGCAGGTCCGTCGACGGCACCGCGCCAAGGACGTCGGCGACGTCGACGAACCGGGCGGTGACGATCTCCGAGCAGCGCGCGCACAGCACCAGCACGATCCCGCGGGCGGTCGGCTGTGAGGTCCAGCGGTGCCCGCGCACCGCGCACCGCAGCGCCCGCCACCGCGGTGGTGGCAGCCAAGCAGTGTCCTCGCCGTCCGTGGCCCACCCCGGCCGGCCACCTCTCGCCTCGATCATCCGCGCTCGCCCTCCTCGTCCGTGGTGGTGAAGGTGAGCAGGGAGCGGCGTACCCGGAGCTCCTCACGCAGCCGATCCACCGGACCGTCCGGCCAACCGTGCTCGGCCGCCCAGCGGCTGCGAGCACGTGACCACTCCCGCCCCGCCTGCAGGAGCCGCCAGAGCGCCTCGGATCTGCCCCACCCCACTGGGGGTCCCCCCTGCACCAGGTGCAGCCAGTCAGCCGCGACGAAGCGCCGGAGCCGCACCGGCACCGGGTCGAGCACATCCGGCGTTCGACGCCTCACGCCGCACCCCCGCGAATCCCGTAGGCCCCGCGTAGACCGCGGCGCTGCGGGCGGGAAGCGGCCGACTTCGCCTCCTCCTCCTCGCCGAGCGGCACCCGCAGGGCCACGACCAGGCGGGCGAGCAGGATGCGCTGCTGCCTGACCTCGACCAGCGCCGGATGAGCGCGGTCGCCGAGCAGCGGGCCGTCGTCATCAACGCGCTGCTGCAGGTCCTCGCACAGGTCCGCCACGTGCACCGCCTGCCGTAGAAGCGTCAGCTCGTGCTCGGCGAGTTCGTAGTCGGTCAGCACGGCACGCCACAGCCGGCGACCGGCGGAGCGGGTGCCCTTCGGAGGGGCCGGGAGAGTCATCGGTGGCTGGCTCCAGATGGTTTCAGGTGTCGGAGGGAGAGACGCCTGACGGCCCGGGGGGTCAGGAGGCCGAGGTCTGGATTTTTCCGGGCTTCACCACTCGCGGGAGGTGGGCAGTCCTCAGCGTGGACGGGCATCGGCGCGGTCATGCGGCACCTCGGCAGGCGTCGTCGTGGGCGAGGGAGTCGGTGGGCCAGCGGCAGCCAGCGCAGATCTCCTCGACCGGCGTGACCTCCGGGGTCTGTGACCGTGATGCGTGACCGGAGGCGTGACCGCCTATAGGCGCGGTCACGCTGGTCACAGTCCCGTGATCGGGTGTGAGGTCACGCGTGACCGTCACGCCGGTCACGGAGGCGGGCAGGACCCACTGCTTCTCGTGGGCGTCGGGGTCGAGGCAGTCGACGAGGCCGTCGCGGAGCATGGCGTTGAGGGAGCGGCTAACCGTCTCGCGCTTGAGCCCGTGGCCGTGCAGCTCGGCCACCTGATCCACAAGTTGGCGCACGGTCGCGGGCGTGCCGAGCACGCGCAGCGCCTCGAGCAGTTTGCGTGAGGCGGGCGCGAGGTTGGGGCTGGCCGCAGCCGCGGAAGCGCCCCCGTCGGAAGCATCGGCGGGGATGACGTCGACGGAGTAGTGCAGTGGGCTGTCGAGGTCGTCGGGGTCTTCGGCGCGGACCACGCGGCGGACGCGCAGGGTCTGGTCGGGGACCTCGCCGCCGATGACCTCGAGCTCGGCGAGGACCGTGGTCGAGAGAGTTCCGGGATCGGTGCTGCGAGCGAGCACGGCCGCGCCGATGATGACCCGTCCCCACTCCGCCGGCCCTGCGCCGGTGATCCGGGTGGCGCCGCGAGCCTCACGGCTGCGGTTGAAGTGGGTAACGACGAACAGGGCGGCGCCGACTCGCTCGCAGAGGTGCTGGGGCCGCTCGAGCAGGCGGCCCATCGCGTAGAGGTCTTTGCCGTCCGCGCCGGCAGCGGCGAGATAGAGCGGGTCAAGGACCACCAAGCGGGGTCGTACGGCGTCGAGGTGGTCGGCCAGCAACTGCAGGTGGACGGCGTCAGAGAGGTGCGGCGCCCGGGCGCAGACCGTGATGGGCAGGTCTTCGGCGCGCAGGCCGCGGGTCGCGCAGATCGCGCGCAAGCGCCGGACGATGCCGCCCTCACCACCTTCGCCAGCAAAGACGACGACGGACCCCGGATCGTCCACGGGCAGACCGCCCAGCCAGGGCGTGCCGGAGGCCACGGACACGGCGAGATCGAGGCTGTTCCACGTCTTCTGCGCCTTGTGCTCCGCGGCGTGCACGCCGTACGCGCCAGCCGGCCAGACCCCGCGGATGAGGTAGCGGCGAGGGCCAGCGGAGTCGACCCGCTCGCATAGGGCCGCGAGGGTGTGGAAAACGAGGACTGGTGTGGACGCCGTGGCTATGTCCGCTGGAGCTGAGTCAGGGGGCAAGGGCCCATCGGGTAGGTGCGGGGTCGCCCCGGCTGGCCACTGCCCAGCGAAGGGGTCCTCCCTGCGCGGCAGCCACTGGAGCTCCAAGGGGGCAGGGCTCACGCCGCCCCGCTCCCCTGCTCGATGGCGGCCAGCGGCGGCCGTAGACGCCGGGCGGCATCCGCGACGCCGCGCTGCTCCCGCTCGAGGACGTCGAGCAGGACGGCGCAGTCCTCTCCCTCGGCGGCCTGCTGGAAGCGCTCCCCGGCCTGGTGCGCCCGCCGGCGCAGGCTGTGCTCGAGCACGATGACCCGGTAGTGCCGCGCACTGGCGGGCAGCGGCGTGGCCGCGGCCAGGTCGATGAGGAAGACGCCGGGGTCGCGGTCAGCGGTGAAGGGGCGCAGCCGACCGGTGCTGCGCAGCTGCCCAAGCACGG
>JALYMT010000122.1 GCA_030773555.1 Actinomycetota bacterium
GCACCGCAACGATCCCCAGGAGGAGGTGCGGCATGCCGCTGTCGGTGCAGAGCGCGAGCTGGAACCAGGGTGACCTCATCCCCGAGGCGTACGCGTTCGGGGCGCTGACCGAGGCCGGCCCCGCGCCCGCGGGAGGCAACCGCAGCCCCCACCTGCGCTGGTCGGACCCGCCAGCGGGGACCCGCTCGTACGCGGTGCTGGTCATCGACCCCGACGTCCCGGTCGACACCAGCGACGTCGGGGTCGAGGGCCGGACCATTGCCGACGACCGGGAGCGGCGCGACTTCGCCCACCTGGTGCTCGTCGACCTGCCCCCGTCGGTCACGGAGATTTCCGAGGGCGCGCTCTCCGAGGGCATCACCGCCGGCGGTACGCCTCCCGGCCCGACCCCCGTGGGCGGGCGTACGGGGGTCAACGACTACACCGACTTCTTCGCGGGGCACCCACAGCTGGGCGGCACGTACGGCGGCTACGACGGGCCGTTTCCCCCGCCGAACGACGAGCGGGTGCACGAGTACTTCTTCACCGTGTTCGCGCTCGACGTGCCGAGCTTGGAGCTGGAGGGGGACTTCGACCTGGCCGTCGCCCGGCGCGCGATGGAGGGGCACATCCTCGAGACCGCCGAGTGGCGCGGGCTGTACACGCTCAACGCGGGCATCCGCGAACGCCTCGCTCTCGAAGGGTCGACTCGATGAGCAGCCGCACCCACCCCGCCCCCCGCAACGTTCTGCACCTGGCGCGCGCCGAACGGGCCGAGCTCGCCGACTTCCTCGCCGACCTTCCACCGGAGCAGTGGGACGCGCCGACCCTGTGCAGCGGATGGGCGGTCGTGATGTCGTCGCGCACATCGTCAGCTACGAGCACCTCGGCCTGGCCGGGGTCGCGCATCGCTTCGCCCGCGCCCGCTTCCGCCTGGACCGGAGCAACGCCCTCGGTGTCGTCGAAGTGCGCGACCGAGCGCCCGAGCAGCTCGTCGCACTGCTCCGGGAACACCTCGACCCACGCGGGCTGACCGCCGCGTTCGGCGACCGGACCGCGCTCGTCGACGGCCTCATCCATTCCCAGGACATCCGCCGCGCCCTCGGCGCCCCTCGCGCGATCCCCGCGGAACGGCTCCGCGTCGCCCTGCCCTTCGCCCGCCTCGCGCCGCCGATCCGCGCCTTGTGGCGCGCCCGCGGGCTCCGCCTCGTCGCCACCGACCTCGATTGGCAGGTCGGTCGCGGTCCCGAGGTCCGCGGTCCTGCCGAGCCCCTGCTCATGGCGATCGCGGGCCGCCGCGGCATCACCCCCGAGCTGTCCGGACCCGGGTGCGCTGTGCTCGCCGCCCGCATCGGCGACTCAACGTAGGTATAGCCCTCAGCCGTCGGCGCCGGGCAGGCAGACCCGTACGCGTCCGTCACTCACCTGCACGTCGAAGACGTGTTGCGGTGCGGTCGCCGGCCCCCGGTAGACGGAGCCGTCGGTGAACCGGAAGACGCTGCCGTGCCACGGGCACTGCACGCACGGGCGCTCGTCGTCGTCCTGCAGCATCTCGCCGTCCCACAGCGGCCCGTCAAGATGGCTGCACCGGCCGGAGAGCACGCTCACCCGGTTGCCGCGGCGCAGCACGACCACGGGCACCTCGCCGACGTCGCGGCGCTGGGGCACGCCGTCGGACAGCTCGTCGAGTGCGCCGATGTCGTGCCAGCCGGGCGTCACCAGGTGCGGCACCGGCTCGGCGTGGTTGGTCCCCGCCGCTGACCGGTACGACAGGTGGCCGCCGAGGAAACCGCTCACTCCGACGGTGGCCAGGCCGGCGTACGCCCACGCCCGGCCCCGTACGCCCCGGCTGCCCGTGCGGGAGCTCAAGGACTTCGCGTACAACGCGACGGCGAGCAGGTTCAGCCCGGCGTGCACGATGCCCACCCGCTTCTGCTGCGGGTGCTGCTGCGACCAGTCGGCGAAGCCGGCTGCCGCGGCGGGCACCGCGGCGGCTATGCCCACGCCGATCAGCACGGGGACCGCCGGGCCGGTGCGCGGCACCACGTCGAGGACGCCCGCGCTGACCCACGCGCCGATCGGTACCTGCACGAGGATCGGGTGCACCGCGTGCCCGAGCGGGACGCCGTGCAGCGCGTTCTGCACGAGGCGCGGGCCGAGCGCCTTCTGCACCGCGTCGGAGACCGGGGTGACCACCCGGTCGAGGCCCGCGGCCTGCTCGAGGCGGTCGAGGGTGGCGGAGAGCTGGAAGTTCTCGGGCGTCGCCGGTGCCTGCATGCTGCTGGGGTGACCCGCCGCGGCCGGGACAAACGCCGTTTCTGCGCCTACTCGCCGGGTAGCCGCTGACGCATGGCTGACTTCACCCCCCGCACCGCCATCGTGACCGCCAGCGACTCGGGCATCGGGCAGGCCACGGCCGTCGCGCTCGCCCGGGCCGGTTGCGACGTCGGCATCACCTACAACTCCGACGCCGAGGGCGCCCAGCAGACGGCGAAAGAGGTGCAGAACCTGGGCCGACGCGCGGAGGTGCGCCAGCTCGACCTCACCTCGCTCCCCCGGGCCGCCGACGTCATCGACGAGCTAGCCGACGCGCTCGGCGGGGTCGACGTGCTGGTCAACAACGCGGGCACCGGCATCACCGCGCCCGCGCTCGAGCTCACGTACGAGCAGTGGCGGCAGGTGCTCTCGGTCGACCTCGACGGGCCGTTCCTCTGCGCGCAGCGCGCGGCGCGGCGCATGGTCGCCGCCGGCCGCGGCGGGCGCATCATCAACGTCACCAGCGTGCACCAGCTGCAGCCGCGGGTCGGCAGCGCGGCGTACGACGCCGCCAAGGGCGGCCTGGGGCTGCTGACCAGCACCCTCGCGCTCGAGCTCGGCCAGCACGGCATCACCGTCAACGCGGTCGCCCCCGGCGAGATCACCACCCCGATGACCGGCGCCGACGACGTCGACCCGCACGGCGAGGTCCGCCCGGGCGTGCCGCTGCGCCGCCCCGGCGACGCCCGCGAGGTCGCCGCCGTCATCACCTTCCTCGCCGGGCCGGAGTCGTCGTACGTCACCGGCGCGACCTGGCCCGTGGACGGCGGGATGCTGCAGATGGGCCCGCACGGTGGGTCCGACATCGCCAGCGACGACTGGCGCACCCCCTGACCTTGCCGCAGCCGACCCGACCCGCTTTCCAGGAATGTCAGGAGATCGCGATGGCCCACGAGGGCGACGTCATCCAGGTGCTCGAGACCGATCACCGCGAGGTGAGGGACATGTGGGCACAGGTGCAGGCGCTGCCGAAGACCGACCCCAAGCGCCGCGAACTGGCCGACGACATCATCAAGGAGCTGGTGCGGCACTCGATCGCCGAGGAGACCTACGTCTATCCGGCGGTGCGGGAGAAGTTCCCCGACGGCGACGCGATCGCCGACAAGGAGACCGCCGAGCACGCCGAGGCCGAGCGCACGATGAAGGACCTCGAGGGGCTCGAGCACACCGACCCCCAGTTCGACGCGCTCGTCACGCACCTGATGACCACCATCGAGGAGCACATCCGCGACGAGGAGAGCAACCTCTTCCCCACGCTGCGCTCGCTCAGCACACAGGAGGAGCTCGACGAGCTGGCCACGAAGGTCAACAACATCAAGAAGATCGCCCCGACTCGCCCGCACCCAGCCGCGCCGGACAGCCCGCTCTCGCACAAGCTCCTCGGTCCTGACGTCGGGCTCGTCGACCGCGCCCGCGACCTGTTCTCGAGCAGGGGCTAGGCGGGCGGGGCGTCGGCGATGACGCCGTCGCCGGCCAGGGCGTCCAGGCGCTCGGCGTCGTAGCCGGCGACCTCGCGCAGCACGGCGCGGGTGTGCTCGCCGAGCCGGGGTGGCGGGCTGTGCATCGGGGCGTCGGCGCCGTCGAGGCGCCACGGGGCGCCGGGCACGGAGACCGGGCCGCGCGCCGGGTCGTCGAAGTCCACCTGCATGCCTCGGGCGCGCACCCCCGGGTCGTCGAAGACCTCGGCGACGGTCCGGATCGCCCCGGCGGGCACGGCGACGGCCTCCAGCGCGTCCACCCAGTCGGCCGTCGTCCGCCCCCGCAGGCGAGGCTCGAGCTCGGCGTGCAGCTCGGCGCGGGCCGCGAGCCGGTCGCGGTTGGTGACGAAGCGCGGGTCCTGGGCGAGCTCCGCCGCCCCGATCCCCGTGCATAGCCGGCACCACTGGCTGTCGTTGGCCACGCCCAGGTTGAGGTGTCCGTCGGCGGTGGCGAAGGTCCCGTACGGGGCGATCGTCGGGTGCTGGTTGCCCTCCCGCCCCGGTGACTCGCCCGTGGCGAAGTAGCGCGCCGCCTGCACGGTCAGCAGGGCGATGACGGCGTCCTGCATGGCGACGTCGACGCGGCGGCCCCGGCCCGTGCGAGCCCGCTCGTAGAGCGCGGCGGTGACGGTCTGAGCGGCGAACATGCCGGCCACGATGTCGGCGACCGCCACCCCGACCCGCGTCGGCGGCCCGTCGGGGTAGCCGGTCACGCTCATCAGCCCGGCCCCGCCCTGCACGATCTGGTCGTAGGCGGCGCGTGGCGGCTGGTCCTGGCCGTAGCCACTGACCGAGCAGTAGACCAGGCGCGGGTTGCGCCGCTGCACCTCGTCGGCCCCGAGCCCCAGCCGCTCGGCGGTGCCGGGGCGGAAGTTCTCGACCAGCACGTCGCTGGCATCAGCGAGGGCCAGCGCGGCCTCGCGGCCGGCCGCAGACTTCAGGTCGAGCGCGACGCTGCGCTTGTTGCGGTTGGCGGCGAGGAAATAGGCGGCGTCGCCACCGACGAACGGCGGCCCCCAGCCGCGGGCCTCGTCGCCGCTGCCCGGTATCTCGACCTTGAGCACCTCCGCGCCGAGGTCGGCGAGGATCATCGTCGCGTACGGGCCGGACAGCGCCCGGGTCAGGTCGAGGACCCGGACGCCCCGCAGCGGCGCCGCCTCAGCCATGGGTGGCAACCTCGGCCAGCTCGCGGAAGTCCCCGACGACCACGTCGGGGGGGTACTGGTCGTTGCCGAACGGCCGGCGGCGCCGGTCGACGAAGGCGCTGCGCATGCCCGCGGCCTTGGCGCCCACGCAGTCGAAGGCGTGGTTCGCGACGAACAGCACCTGCTCGGGACGGGCACCGATGAGCTCCGCGGCGGTGCGGTAGGTCACGGCGTGCGGCTTGAACGAACCGGCCTCCGCGACGGAGATGACGCGGTCGAACAGCTTCTCGGTGCCGGAGAACGGGACGCCGCGGGCGAGCAGGTCGGGGTCGCCGTTGGACAGGACGACGAGGGCGTAGCCGTGCTCCTTGAGCCGGGTCAGCGCGTCGACGACGTCGGGGAACGGGCGCAGGCGCCCGATCTCGGCGACCAGCGCGACCACCTCGTCCATGGTGTGCGGGACGCCGGCGCGGGTCAGTGTGTAGTCGACGGCCTGCCGGCCGATCTCGCGGTAGGGGGTGTGCTCGCGGTGCAGCAGCGCGTCGATCATCGAGTTCTCGAAGTGGGTCCGGCGCCACCAGGTGACGACCTGCCCGGGCGCTCCCGGGTAGCCCTTGCCCTGCAGGTACGGCGCGATGGCCTCCGTGAGCGAGCCCTGCATGTCGACGACGGTGCCGTAGAAGTCGAACATCAGCGTCGTCACGCCCTCGAGGGCGGCGGTCGCGGTGTCGGTCATGTGGAGGCCTCGGATCCCTTCGTACGTGGTGCGCCGGTCGTACATGCTGCGCCGGTCGTGCATGGTGCGCCGGCGAGGGCCGATCGTAGGGTCTCGGGCGACCCGCGCGTGCTGCCGTGACCGCCGGCGTCGAGGCCCGGGCATTGACGGCGGTGGGGCGCACCCGCGCCCTCGGGCTGCACTTCTACGGCCACCTGCTCGGCGTCGCCGGCGAGCCGCCCGCGGCGGGCCGGGCCCTGCTGCGCCTCGACGCTTGGGATCCCCCGGACGACCCCGACATGTCCGACGTGCGGCCGTCGACGGGCGCACTCGCCACACTCGCCGACCTCGCGCTCGGGGCGGCGATCCGTACGCACGTCGAGCCCGGGGCGCTGCTCGCGACGGCGACGCTCTCCCTGCAGCTGGCGGTGGGCGCCGCACTGGACCAGCCGCGGGGCGAGCTGTCGGCGGAGGCGGTCGCGCTGCCCGTAACGGCGGGGCAGGGCACCGCGCACGCCGTCCTGCGAGCCGGGGCCACCCCCATCGGATCCGCGCAGGCCTGGTTCATTGCGGTCGCCCCGGCGGCGGGCCGGCCGCCCACGATGCCCAGCCTGATGCCGTGGGAGCACCACGACCCGCCGCCCGTGCGCGTCCCGCCGCCCGGCGAGCTCGATGAGCGGGAGGCCTCGGCCGTGCGGGCCGCGGTGGCCGCCGGCCGGCGGACCGCCGCC
>JALYMT010000123.1 GCA_030773555.1 Actinomycetota bacterium
CTTACCGGTCTGGAGCACCATCTGCACGGCTTCGGCCTTGAACTGCGGACTGAACTTCCTCCGCTGCTCGGGCATGGACAGATCCTCTCAGGAAGGAGTCCCTGTCCAAGATCCTTGGTACACCCCACACACCCATGTAAGACCTAACCAAGCACTACTAAGGGAATCGTCGGCAATTCCCGATTCCTTGAGCGCCGCCGCTTCCCCGGCCGGTCGGAGCACCGCCGTAGGCTGGCGCCGTGCCTCGGACCGCCGCCGCCACCCTCTCCGGGGAACGCCCTGCGCCGCCGCCGGCCCTGGTGCGTCGGGCCCGGAAGATCGGGCGGCTGCTGGCCACGGCCCATCCCGACGCCCACTGCGAGCTCGACTTCGGCACGCCCCTGGAGCTGCTCGTCGCCACCGTGCTCTCGGCGCAGACCACCGACGTACGGGTCAACGCGGTGACGCCCGCGCTGTTCGCCCGCTATCCGGAGGCGGCGGCCTACGCCGGCGCCGACCGGACCGAGCTCGAGGATCTGCTGCGCCCCACCGGCTTCTTCCGGGCCAAGGCGAACTCCCTCAGCAAGCTCGGCCAGGAGCTGTGCGCCCGGTTCGGCGGGCAGGTGCCCGCCCGCCTCGACGATCTCGTCACGCTGCCCGGGGTGGGCCGCAAGACGGCCAACGTCGTGCTCGGCAACGCCTTCGGCGTGCCCGGCATCACCGTCGACACCCATGTCGGTCGGCTCGCCCGGCGCTTCGGCTGGACCGAGGACGACGACCCGGTCAAGGTCGAGTCCGCGACCGGCGCCCTGTTCCCCCGGTCGGACTGGACGATGCTGTGCCACCGCATGATCTTCCACGGTCGGCGCATCTGCTTCGCCCGGCGCCCCGCCTGCGGCGCCTGCCCCGTCGCCTCGCTGTGCCCGTCGTACGGCATCGGCGAGACCGACCCGGCGAAGGCACGCGCCCTACGCAAGGGGACCGTGCCCGAGGTTCCGGCGGCCTCGTGACGTCCCCGTCGCCGTCCACGTCGTGAGCGCTCCCCGCTCGGCCGAGCCGCCGCGGTGGCTGCAGCCGCTGGCCGATGTCGTCGGACGGGTGCGTGCCGAGGACCTCAGCCGCTACGTCCCGCCGGAGCAGGGCGGGCGCCAGTCGGCCGTACTCATCCTGATCGGCGAGGACGTCGAGGGACCCGACGTGCTGCTGATCGAGCGGGCGCACGCCCTTCGCAGCCACGCCGGGCAGCCCGCCTTTCCCGGCGGTTCCGTCGACCCGGGCGACGACGGTCCGGTCGGCGCCGCGTTGCGCGAGGCGGCCGAGGAGACCGGCCTCGACCCCTCCGGCGTGGAGGTGCTGGGCGCGCTGCCGGCCCTGTTCCTGCCACCGAGCGGCTTCGTCGTCACGCCCGTCCTCGGGTGGTGGCGCTCGCCGTCCCCCGTGGCCGTGCGCGATTCGGGCGAGGTCGCCGCGGTGCACCGGGTGCCGCTCGCGGAGCTGCTGCACCCCGCGAACCGGCTGCGGGTGCAGCATCCCAGCGGCTACGTCGGTCCGGCGTTCCGGGTGCGGGGCATGCTCGTCTGGGGCTTCACCGCGGGTCTGCTCGACCGCCTGCTGCGCTTCGCCGGCTGGGAGCAGCCCTGGGACTCGTCGCGGGTCGACGCGGCTCCCGAGCCGCCCGCGCCGCTGCCCGCGGCCGGCAACGGGGAGCCGGGTGCCCTCGTCGTCGCCGAGCTGCGGGCCGAGCTGGGCGAGGACCTGCCCACCGGTGCTCCCGGCGGGCCGGCGTGACCCTGCTCGATCTCCTCCTCGTCGTGTCGGCGGCCTCCTTCGCCCTCTCCGGCTACCGGCAGGGCTTCCTGGTCGGGGTGCTGGGCTTCACCGGCTTCCTCGGAGGCTGCCTGGCCGGCATGGCCCTCGCCCCCCGCATCGTCGGCAGCTGGGACTCCGGCCCCCGGCAGGCGGTGACGGCGGTGGCCATCGTCGTGCTGGCCGCCGGGCTCGGGCAGGCGCTGCTCGGCCTGCTCGGCAGCATGCTGCGCCACCGGTTGACCTGGCGTCCGGCCCGGCTGCTCGACGCCGGCTTCGGCGCCACCGCTGGCGTGGTGGCCGTCCTCGTCGTCGCCTGGGCCATCGCGTCGGCGCTGCGGCAGGCGCCGTTCCCGGCCGTGGCCCGCGCGATCGGCAACTCCCACGTGCTCGCCGCCGTCGACACCGTCATGCCCCAGCGCAGCGCGGGCGTGGTCGACGCGTTCGAGGACCTGCTCGACGAGCGCGGCTTCCCCCAGGTGTTCGGCGGGCTCTCCCCCGAACGGATCTCCCCCGTGGAGCCGCCCGAGGGCTCCCTGGCGGCGGCGCCCGGCGTACGCAGCGCGGCCCGCAGCATCGTCGAGGTGATCGGCGCCGCCCGCGCCTGTCGGCGGCAGGTGGAAGGCAGCGGATTCGTCTACGCCCCCGAACGGGTCCTCACTAACGCGCACGTCGTCGCCGGGGTCGACGCACCCGTGCTACGCGTGGGGGGCACCGGTCGGTCGTACGCGGCGCGGGTCGTCGTCTACGACCCCCGCCGCGACCTCGCAGTGCTCGCCGTGCCCGGCCTGGACGCCCCGGCCCTGCGGTTCGACGCCGAGGTCGAGCGCGCTGACGAGGCCGTCGTTGCCGGATTTCCCCGCGGCGGGCCCTACCGGGTGGTGCCCGCGCGGGTGCGCGAGGAGCTCACCGCCCGCGGCGCCGACATCTACGACAGCGGACGGGTCAACCGCCGGATCCTCTCGCTCTACACCGACATCGAACCCGGCAACAGCGGTGGCCCGCTGCTGTCACCGGCCGGCCGGGTGCACGGGGTGGTCTTCGCCAAGTCGCTCGATGACGAGCACACCGGCTACGCCCTCACCGTAGGCGAGACGCGGCCGGTAGCCAACGCAGGCCTGCGCGCGACCGAGGCGGTCGACACGCAGGCCTGCGCGGCGTGAGGCGGGGCGGATCGGTCAGGAACCGACCGGGTGGGTGCCGAACATCAGCGTCCGGCGGCCCACGTCGTACATGACGGTGCTCTGATTGACGAGCAGGTCCTGCAGCGCGTCGGCGTCGTCACTGGTCAGCGTGAGGACCTCCTCCCACGCGCCCTGGTCGAGGACGAGCTGGAGGGTGTAGGTGCCGTTCTGGCCGGGCTCGCCGGCCACCCAGGAGAACTGGTAGTGCGAGAGCTGGCGCACCTTGATGCTGTCGTCGGTCACAGGCTGCTGGACCGAGATGCCGGTGCCGGTCTGCTGCGTCATGGGCACTCCTTCCGTCGATTTGGGTACTCGCGTCCCCTACCCGCGCGCCGCGCCCGGAATCTGCAGCGCCGGCGGTGTCGCCGGCTGCTCGCCCCCGGCGACCGCGTCCGCCACCCGGCGCGCGTAGCGGATCAACGCATCGACGGCGAGGTCGTACGGGGCCTCGTCGGCAAAGCCCTCGAGGCGGCTCGCCGCCCGGCGGAGCAACGCCTCGGCCCCCGCGTCGTTGCCGCGCTGAAGGTGGGTGAGCCCGACGGCCAGTTGGGCCAGGCCCTGCCACAGGTCCCGCTCGGCCGGGGGCGCCGCCTTCCACGCGCCCTCCAGCACCTCGTGCGCCGCGAAGGGTCGCCCGGCGTCGAGCAGGCGCTGGGCTTCGGCGATCGCCTCGTCCGGCGGCAGGACCAGGTCGTCGGGTACCC
>JALYMT010000124.1 GCA_030773555.1 Actinomycetota bacterium
GGAGGGGCGGGTGATGGCGCGCCCGCTCGACAGCTGCTCCTGCAGTCGACCGAGGGCCGACAGGTTTCCCTGCAGTCCCTGCAGGCTGCGCTGACCGAGCGTGCGGTGCGTGACCCTGAACGGGTTCGACATCGACTACCTCCCCACGATTCCGGTGCGGTTGATCAGCCGGTCGAGGGTCTCGTCCACGGCGGTCATCATGCGCGCGGCGCCCTCGTACGCGCGCTGGAACGCGAGCATGTTGACCATCTCCTCGTCGAGTTCCACGCCGGCCTCGGCGTCGCGCGCCGAGTCGATCTGGGCGGTCAGGTCACGCTGGATGTCGGTCAGGCGCCGGGCGGTCTGCCCCTCCACTGCGAGGTCGACCACGATGCTGCGGTAGAAGGCGTCCGGTCCGTTGGGGTCCCGGGCGAGCGCCGCGAGCTTGTGGGCGTTCTTCTCGTCGAGGTTGCCGGCTCCCGCCACCGAGGAGGCGGCCAGGTGATCGGCGTCGGTCAGTGCCAGCTGCACGCTCTCGGCGGTGGTGCCGGCCGGGCCGAAGAAGTCCCGCGAGGTTCCTCCGTCCAGGCCGTACCCCTGCCGGTGCTGGGCGTTGACCGCGGTCACCAGCTGGGCCGTGAAGCTGTCGAGCTTGCCGCGGTAGGTGGGCAGAACCCCGTTGAGGGTGTCGAGCAGACCTGCGGCCTGGCCCCGCTCCAGCGGGGCGGGCTGACCGTCGGCGACCCAGGTGACCGCGACCGGGGTGGCCGGTGAGGTCAGCGACGCAGGTCCGGTCACCTGCAGCGCCTGCGAGGAGCCGCCCCGCACGAGCGCCCGGCCCGCGATGGCCACGTCGAGCATGCCGTCCTCGCCCGAGCGAGTGGTCGCGCCGGTCATCTCGGCCAACTTCATGATCAGCAGGTCACGGCGGTCCTTGAGCTCGTTGGCCGGCTCGCCCGTCTGGGTGCTGCGTCGGATCGCGAGGTTGAGCTCGGCGATGACCTCTCCGGTGGTGTTGATCTCGCTGACCACGGCCTGGAGTGTGGTGGAGCCCGACGTCCACTGCCGCTTCATCACGTCGTCCGCGCTGTGCAGGCTGTCCACCAGCGTCCGGGCCCGCTGCATCAGCTGACTGCGGGCGGCGAGGTCGCCGGGCCGGTTCGCCAGGTCGCCCCAGGCGTTCCAGAAGTCCGAGAGCTGGCTCTGCAGCCCGCTGTCGGTGGGCTCGACGAGGAGGTCCTCGACCTGGGCGAGCGCGGCCGTCCGCTCGGTCAGCAGGCTGAGACGGCCGTGCTCGGTGTGCCCGCGGGTCTCGAGGAAGGCGTCACGCAGCCGCTGCAGATCGGCGACCTTGACCCCGCCGGCGACCCCGTCGTAGCGGGAGAAGAACGCCGTCTCGGCGGGGGCGCCGACGGCCTCGAGCGAGGCGCGCTGGCGGCTGTAGCCCTCGGTGTTGGCGTTGGCGATGTTCTGGCCGGTGAGGTCGAGCCCGCGCCGCTGGGTGAACAGCGCGCTCAGCGCGGTGGACAGGCCGGAGAAGGTGCTCATGTCACATCGCCTCGTCGATCAGGCGGGCCGAGCGGCCCGCGGATGCCGGCGCCCGGTGGGGGTGTAGGTCTCGGTCTCCTCCGAGAGGCTGAGCAGCGCCTCGCGGGTCGCACGCTGACCGGCGGTCAGCAGCTCCCGGTTGGCCGCCGCCAGGGTCTGGATCTCGGCGGTCGCGGCGAGGAACGCCTCGCGGTGCTCGTGCAGCAGGGAGTGCCAGGGCTCCTGCGCCGCGTCGGCCAGCTCCCGCAGACTGGGCCCGGGCCCCAGACCGAGCTCCAGGGCGGCCTCGTCGACCTGCACGGCCCGCAGGAGCTCGGTGCGCCGGATCTCCTCCAGGAGCACCTCGACCTCGCGGGTGGCGCGGCTCAGCCAGCGGGACCGCCCGGAGGCGAGCAGCAGCTGCTCCTCCTCGAGCTTGAAGAGCAGCAGCTCGAGCAGCTCGCGCTCACGCCACAGCGTGCTCGACACCTCTGCCAGACCCATGACGCTCCGCTCTTCCTTGGCCCACGGCGGGCACGACTCCACCGACGCGGCGTGCCCCGACACGGACCCATCGGCCGTCCCTCGGGGCACCTGAGGGCGAATTCACCGACGTCCTGACGCTCACCCGGACGGGCGCTCCAGGTTTTTCCACCGCTTCCCGCCACTAGCCCAACGCGGTGACTTGTCGACTCCCGGCGGCCGTTCTGCTCAACTCGGTGTCGGCGCTTCTCCGACCAATCGCCCATGACCTCCCGGATGCAGAGCCCCGCCGACGCGGCCGTCGAGGAGGCGCTCGTCACCGAGCACCTCCCGCTCGTCGGCTACCTGGTGTCCGAGATCCTCGGCCGGCTGCCCGCCCACGTGAGCCGGGACGAGCTGATGTCAGCGGGCCTGGCCGCGCTCGCGTACGTCGCCCGGGGCTACGACGCCGACCGGGGCGTGCCGTTCGGGCGCTTCGCCTCCGCCCGCATCCGTGGCGCCCTGATCGACGAGCTGCGCAGCTCCGACTGGGCCAGCCGCTCCGTCCGCAGCCGCGCCCGCCGGCGGGACGCCGCCGAGGAGGAGCTGACCCGCACCCTCCGTCGTACCCCGACGCCGGTCGAGGTCGCCGACCTCCTGGGCGTCGCCGCGCAGGAGCTGGGAGCGGTGGACGAGGACGTGCAGCGGGCCGTGGTGCTCAGCCTGCAGGGCTTCGGTGAGACCTCCAGCCTCGACGAGCACGTCTCGGTGCGCGAGCCCGCGCCCGAGGAGGTCGTGCTGCACAGGGAGCGCATCGGCTATCTGCGCGACGCCGTCGAGGTGCTGCCCGAGCGGCTGCGCACCGTCGTCGTGCGTTACTTCTTCGAGGAGCGCCCCATGGCCGAGATCGCCGAGGAACTCGGCGTGAGCGAGTCGCGGGTCTCCCAGATGCGCGGCGAGGCCCTCGCCCTGCTCAAGGACGGGCTCAACGCCCAGCTCGAGCCCTCGCTCGTGCCCCAGCCGACCCGCCCCGACGGCTGTGCCTCGCGCCGCCGGGAGGCGTACTTCACGGCCGTGGCGGCCCGCAGCGACTACCGCGCCCGCATCACCGCCGGTGACCTCGAGTCGCGGCCCGCCGTGCCCGCTCCCCGCCGTCCCGAGCCGGCGGTCGCCGCCGGCGAGATCGGCGTCGCCTGAAGACCTGCACCACCCGGTCGACCCATCGGGAGCTCCTCCGGGCGGGCCGATGAGCAGGACAAGACCGGCCCAAGGACGGGCCGGTAGGACCCGATCGATGGAGGGATCCCCATGGGTCTTCGTATCAACCAGAACATCGCGGCGTTCAACGCCTACCGCAACCTGTCGGTCACCGACGGGATGATGGCGAAGAGCCTGGAGAAGCTGTCCAGCGGCTTCCGCATCAACCGGGCGCCGACGACGCGGCCGGCCTGGCGATCTCCGAGGGTCTGCGCTCGCAGATCGGTGGCCTGAAGATAGCCGTCCGCAACGCGCAGGACGGCGTCAGCGTCATCCAGACCGGTGAGGGTGCTCTCACCGAGGTCCACTCGATGCTGCAGCGCATGCGCGACCTCACCGTGCAGGCGGGCAACGTCGGCGCCAACGGTGGGCTGAGCAGCGAGGCGGTCAAGGACATCCAGATCGAGCTGGACAACCTGATCGACGCGATCAACGACGTGGCCACGCGCACGCAGTTCAACGGCACCAAGCTGCTCAACGGCTCGGTGACCACGCTGACCTTCCAGGTCGGCGCGAACGGCGGCGAGACCGTTGCGGTGAACCTGCTGTCGGCCAACGTCCTCGTGACCGCCCTCGGCACCGGCGCGACGCCGGGCTTCATCTCCAGCGTCAAGACCGGTGGCACCAACGTGGTCTTCACCACCACGGCGACCGTGACGTCGGTCTCGTCGCAGCTGACGATCATCGACGCCGCGATCAAGCAGGTGTCGGGCGCCCGGGCCGCCCTCGGTGGCGCGCAGAACCGCATGGACTACACCATCAACAGCCTCAACATCGCCGTGGAGAACCTCGCCGCGTCGGAGAGCCGTATCCGCGACGCGGACATGGCGCTGGAGATGGTGGAGTTCACGCGCAACCAGATCCTCAACCAGGCCGGCACGGCGATGCTCGCGCAGGCCAACCAGCTGCCCTCGGGTGTGCTGCAGCTCCTGCGGTAAGACTCGCTAGCAGGGGGAGGGGCGCCCGGCTCGCTCGGGCGCCCCTCCGCCACCTCGAGGTCTGACGTGGACGTCACCGGCATCTCCCCCCGCGAAGCAGCTTCTGCCCCACTGCGGCGAGACCGGGTACCCGCCGCTCCGGCTCCGCTCGTCGAGGGCACCGCGCGCGCGAAGGACGATGCCGGCCCGGGGGAGGCGCCGACCCGTTCCGAGCCCACCGAACCGGCGGCAACGACCGTACGGGTGGAGGTCGACGTGCCGCCGGGCGGGGTGCGGACCGTGACGGTCTTCGACGTCCGCACCGGGCAGCCGGTCTTCCAGCTGCCGCCCGAGCAGGTGGTCAGGGTCATCGACTCCGCGCTGAAGCGTGCCGAGGAGGGCAAGCATCGTGGTGAGTAGCGTCGACGGCCTGGTCAGCGGCCTGAACACGAGCTCGGTCATCGAGCAGCTCCTGCAGCTGGAGGCCCGGCCTCAGATGCTGCTACGGACCAAGGTGTCCGCGGCGGAGAAGTTCATCACCGCCCTGCAGTCGGTCAACAGCAAGATGTCGGCGGTGCGCACCGCGGGCGAGAGCCTGGCGAAGGCGACCACGTGGCGACAGGTCACGGCCACCTCGTCCTCCGACGCGGTGACCGCGACCACCGGGCCGAACGCCAAGGCCGGCACGCTCACCTTCGACGTCACCGCCCTCGCGGCGGCGCAGGTGCACGCGACGACCAATGCCTACAAGCTCACCGACACGGTCGCCGGCACGTCGCTGTCGTTCAAGAACACCAAGACCGGCGCGACCACCACGGTCAACCTGGCCAACTCGACGCTGCAGGGTGTCGTCGACGCCGTCAACGCCTCGAACGCGGGGGTCAAGGCCTCGGCGGTGCAGGACGCCACCACGGGCAACTACAACTGCTGCTCACCGCCGCCGCCACGGGAACTGCCTCCGATTTCACGGTGACCGGCCTGACCGTCGCCGAGGGCGTCGTGAAGAACGGCACGGACGCGGCGCTCATGGTCGGCAGCCTCAGCGTGACGTCGTCGACCAACACCTTCCAGGACGTCGTGCCGGGAGTGACCTTCGTTGCCAACCGGGTGCAGCCGGGAGTCACGGTCGACGTCAAGACCGACGCCGCGGCCCTGGCCACCAAGGCCGGTGACCTGGTCAAGGCCATGAACGGTGCCCTGGAGGAGATCGACCGGCTCGGCTCCTACAACGCGGCGACCAAGCAGGGCGGCGCCCTGCTCGCCGACGGTGCCGTCGCCCGGCTCCGCAACTCGCTGCTGGCCGCGGCCTCCACCGGTGCGGCCGACGGCACGAGCTTCGCCGAGGTGGGCATCACCCTCACCCGTGAGGGCCGGGTCACCTTCGAGGAGGCCAAGTTCAAGGCCGCGCTGGCCAAGGACCCCGCCAAGGTCGAGGCGATGTTCGACGCTGCCGTCACCGCGGCGGGCCGCTCGTCGACAGCGACGGGAAGCCTGGCCCTGGTGTCGACCTCGGCCAACACCGCGCTCGG
Source organism: Actinomycetota bacterium (assembly GCA_030773555.1). GTDB lineage: Bacteria > Actinomycetota > Actinomycetes > JALYMT01 > JALYMT01 > JALYMT01. The sequence continues at coordinate 5,672 of JALYMT010000124.1, forward strand.
CACCCACGCCGTCGACGTCACCCAGGCCGCCACCCGGGCGACCGCAGACGCGAGCCACACCGGAATCACCGGGGGGTCGACCTATCGCATGACGGTCGTGGCCAACGGCGTCACCACCAACGTCGACGTCGTGGCTGATGCAACGATCACCGATGTCGGGAAGCTGGCTGCAGCCTTCCAGACAAAGGCGAGCGGCCTGGGACTGAAGGTGACCGTCGGGGTGGACCCGACGAACACGAGCAAGATTGTCGCGACCATGCAGGACTACGGGTCCGCCTACAGCGTCGACTTCGTCAAGCTCGCCGGCCAGAACGAGATGACCGACGGCGCCAAGACCCTTGGGCTCGACGTGGCGGGCACCATCGGCGGCCTCACCGCCAGCGGCTCGGGCCACCGGCTGAGCACCGTCGGCGTGGCCGGCGCAGCGACCAACATCGTGGTCGACGTGACTCCCGATGCCACCGGCGGCGTCGGCTCGGTGACGGTGGCCACCGTGGCCGCCAGCTCCGGCGGCCTGGCGACCCGTCTCGCCGCACTCGGCAAGGCGGCCTCCGACACCGCCGTCGGCTCGCTGACCACCCTGATCAACAGCCGCCAGGCCGCCGTCAAGGGGTTGAACGACCGGATCGCCGACTGGGACGTGCGCCTCGTCCGGCGACGCGCCGCGCTGCAGCGGCAGTTCAGCAACCTGGAGACGATGCTCGGCAGGCTGAAGGACCAGGGCGGCTGGCTCGCCGGGCAGATCGCGAGCCTGCCCAGGATGTAGCAGGATCCGTGCGACGGCCCGGACGCTGAGGCGTCCGG
>JALYMT010000125.1 GCA_030773555.1 Actinomycetota bacterium
GCCGCGGCCGGGTCGTCCGCGCGAAGTGCACGATTCGGGCGGGGCCCGACCGGCGTCCGGCGCGGACGTCCCGGGGCGCGTCGAGGACGACCTCGAGCGAGGTCGCACCGGCCGGCGCGAGCACCAGGACGCCGTCGGCGATTTCCACCATTCCCTCGGCGGCGCGCAGGCGCCGGTGCACGGCGGGAATCGCAGCCAACGGCAACGTCACGTCGGCCCACGTACCGAGCCGCAGGCGCAGCACCTCGTCGGTCAGCGCGTGCGGCCGGACGGCTGCGGAGGCGAGGAACCCGAGGACGAGCACCACGCCGTAGATCCCCAGCACGAGCAACCCCAGGCGCGCCGCGGGCCAGGGGACGACGAGCTCGACCGCGACCACCTCGACGAGGCTGACCGCCAGCAGCACCAGACCGAGCGCCTGCCGTCACGGCCGTACCCGAATTCCGACCCACCGGGAGGCACCCCGTGTCGACGGCGGCGCCACCTACAGCGCGAGCGAAGTGCATCAACCGGACCTCGTGGAGCACCACGGTGGCCACCACACCGGGCAGCGCCGCCCGGATGGCCTCCTCGACGGCAGCCTCGCGCCGGCGGCCCGCAGCACGGGCGACGCGGTAGCGCCGAAGGGCCCGCGCCCCACGGCGAGGGCCGCGACCTCGACGACGAGCAGCAGGGGCGTGAGCCAGGTCAGCAGCCGCACCGCGTCTCCTCCTCCGATCCGCACCTTCCCTCAGGATGGCTGCCGGAGCGGCCTCGTCAAGGACCCGAGCTGCGAGGGCGGGCATATTCCGGCCTGCGAAGGCGTTCCGCGAGCTAGTTGCACAGTCAAGGGCGTGCGGAGGACGCAGGCATGCAGTTCGGGGTCTTCACGGTCGGCGACGTCACTCGCGACCCCACGACCGGTCGTACGGTCACCGAGGCGGAGCGGATCTCGTCGATGGTGACGATCGCGCTCAAGGCCGAGGAGGTCGGACTGGACGTGTTCGCGACCGGCGAGCACCACAATCCGCCGTTCGTGCCCTCCTCCCCCACGACGTTGCTGGGCTATATCGCCGCCCGGACCGAGCGCCTGCTCCTCTCGACGTCCACGACGCTCATCACCACGAACGACCCCGTGAAGATCGCCGAGGACTACGTGATGCTGCAGCACCTCGCCGGCGGGCGGGTCGACCTGATGATGGGACGCGGGAACACCGGCCCGGTCTATCCGTGGTTCGGGCAGGACATCCGCAACGGGATCGCGCTGGCGATCGAGAACTACGCGCTGCTGCGCCGGCTGTGGCGCGAGGACGTCGTCGACTGGCAGGGCCGCTTCCGTACGCCGCTGCAGGGCTTCACCTCAACCCCGCGACCGCTGGACGGGGTGCCACCGTTCGTGTGGCACGGCTCGATCCGCAGCCCGGAGATCGCCGAGCAGGCCGCCTACTACGGCGACGGCTTCTTCCACAGCAACATCTTCTGGCCGATGGAGCACACCGCGCGCATGGTCGAGCTCTACCGGCGGCGATTCGAGCACTACGGCCACGGCCGCGCCGACTCGGCGATCGTCGGCCTGGGCGGTCAGGTGTTCATGCGCAGGAACTCCCAGGACGCCGTGCGGGAGTTCCGCCCGTACTTCGACGAAGCCCCGGTGTACGGGCACGGGCCGTCGCTGGAGGACTTCACCGAGCAGACCCCGCTGACCGTCGGCAGCCCTCAGCAGGTGATCGACCGGACGTTGGGCTTCCGGGAGCACGTCGGCGACTACCAGCGCCAGCTGTTCCTCATCGACCACGCCGGGTTGCCGCTCAAGACGGTGCTCGAGCAGCTCGACCTGCTCGGCGAGGAGGTGGTGCCGGTGCTGCGCAGCGAGTTCGACGCGCTGCGTCGCGCGCACGTCCCCGAGGCCCCCACCCACGCCAGCCTGGTCGCGGCTGCGGCCGCGCCGCCGTCGATGGTGACGGCGGGAGCGAGCAGCGCGTGATCCGCCGACTGACCGTGGTCACCGCGGGGCTGGGCCAGCCGTCGTCGACGCGCCTGCTGGCCGACCGGCTGGCAGCGGCCGCCGCTGCTGGGCTGGAGGAGCAGGGTTTTCCGGCGCAGGTCGAGGTCATCGACCTGCGGAGCCACGCGCACGATCTCACCGATCACCTGCTGACCGGATTTCCGAGTCGGCCGCTGCGAGCGGCGATCGACAGCGTCCGGCGAGCCGACGGCGTCATCGCCGTCACGCCGATCTTCAGTGCCTCCTACAGCGGCCTGTTCAAGACGTTCTTCGACGTGCTGGACCCCGACGCGCTTGCCGGCACCCCGGTGCTGATCGCGGCGACGGCCGGGACGGCCCGGCACTCGCTGGCGCTCGAGCACGCGCTGCGCCCGCTGTTCGCCTACCTCCGGGCACTCGTCGTGCCCACGGCGGTCTTCGCCGCCGCCCAGGACTGGGCGAGCGCCCAGACCGGGAGCAGCGGCGCCCTCGCCGATCGCATCTCCCGGGCAGCAGGTGAGCTCGCCGGGTTGGTGGCTGCACGGCGGCGGCCGGCGCCGGTGGACCTCTTCGGCGAGGTGACGCCGTTCGAGCAGCTGCTGGCGAACGGATAGCTCACACGACGAACTGGGCCCGCGCGATCTCGCTGGAGACCGGCGCGAACAGCTCGCGTCGCACCCGGTTGTGCTCCTCGTCCTCGTCGTAGCGCCGGTAGGCATCCGCGTCGACGAGGTCCACCGTGATCGCGTAGTCCCAGTTCGCCGCCCGCAGCCCGGCGTCGCGGCCCACGTGCATCTCGAGCAGCCCGTCGACGCGCACCTGCTGCAGAGCCGTGAGAGCCTCGTCGAGCAGCGCCGCCGAGGCGTCGGGGTGCAGGCGGCCGAGGACGACGTTACGGATCATGATGCTCCTTCGGGCTGACGAGACACGGGCTGACGAGGCACGCGCTGACGGGACACGCGCTGACGGGGCACCGCTGGTGGTCACGGTGGAGATGGACGCCTCCGGTCAGCAGTGGTTCGACGACCTGCGCCGAGCCCACTTCCCCCCCGAGCGGCTGGTCGTGGGCGCGCACCTCACTCTGTTCCACGCGCTGCCCGCGTCCGAACTTCCCCGGATCCGGGCGGATCTCGCTGCCACCGCCCGACGCCCCTGCCCGACGATGCGCGTCACCGGGGTGCGCTTCCTGGGCCGCGGCGTCGCGTACGAGGTCACCGCTCCCGAGGTCGCGCAGCTGCGGAATCCCCTGGTCCGCGACTGGGAGGCGGTGCTGACCCCGCAGGACCGCCAGCCGTTCCGCCCGCACGTCACGGTGCAGAACAAGGTGGACCCGCACACCGCGCGCGCCCTGCACGAGCAGCTGGCCGCGCAGCTGGTCCCCTTCGGCGTGGTCGCCGAGGGCCTTGCCCTCTGGCGCTACCGCGGGGGGCCGTGGGAGCTGGCGCAGCGCTATCCGTTCGGGGACGGGCTCAGAGCGTGTTGAGTAAGGGGGGTTGTGGCCGCCGCAGCGGCGGTGGAGCCTGGGGCATGGCCCCTTCCCCGGCCAAGCGCCAGGCCTATCCCTTTGACCTGACCGACGCTCAGTGGGCGCTGATCGA
>JALYMT010000126.1 GCA_030773555.1 Actinomycetota bacterium
GTGGGATGCCGTGGGCCACGATCCGGTCGCCCTGCTCGGCGCGCTCACCCCGCGCCAACTGACCGCGCTGTCGGAGGACGAGGACGTCGTACGCCGCGTCGGCGCGGCCGCAGACGACCTGCGCGAGTACCTCGAGGGCGACCGGTGGTACCAGAGCCTCGGGCCGGAGTTCCCGCGCTCCATCGCCTACTTCTCCCCGGAGTACGGCATCGCCGCCGCGCTGCCGCAGTACTCCGGTGGGCTCGGCATCCTTGCCGGCGACCACCTCAAGAGCGCGTCCGACCTCGGTGTGCCGATCGTGGCGGTGGGCCTGTTCTACCGCAGCGGCTACTTCCGCCAGTCCCTCTCCCGCGACGGCTGGCAGCAGGAGTACTACCCGGTCCTCGACCCGGACGGCCTGCCGCTCTCGCTGCTGCGCGAGCCGGGCGGCGCCCCGGTGAAGATCACGGTCGGGCTGCCCGGCTCCCGTCAGCTCGCCGCGCAGGTGTGGAAGGCGCAGGTGGGCCGCGTCCCCCTGCTGCTGCTCGATTCCGACGTCGAGGACAACGCCCCCCAGGAGCGCGACGTCACCGACCGGCTCTACGGCGGCGGCACCGAGCACCGGCTGCTGCAGGAGATGCTGCTCGGGGTCGGCGGCGTCCGTGCCCTGCGGGCGTACGCCCGGCTCACGGGCGCGGCCGAGCCGGAGGTGTTCCACACCAACGAGGGCCACGCCGGCTTCCTCGGCGTCGAGCGCATCCGCGAGCTCGCCGAGCGGGGGCTCAGCTTCGACGAGGCGCTCGAGGCGGTGCGCGCCGGGACGGTGTTCACCACCCACACCCCGGTCCCCGCCGGGATCGACCGCTTCCCGCGCCACCTGATCGCCTCGCACTTCGGCGGCGACAACGCCTCGCCCGGAGTGCCGATCGAGCGGGTGCTCGCCCTGGGCGCCGAGGACTACGCCGGCGGCGACCCCGACCTGTTCAACATGGCCGTCATGGGTCTGCGGCTGGCCCAGCGGGCCAATGGGGTCAGCGAGCTGCACGGCAAGGTCAGCAGGCGGATGTTCGCCGGTCTGTTTCCCGGCTTCACCCCCGCCGAGGTGCCGATCACCTCGATCACCAACGGCGTGCACGCCCGTACGTGGGTGGCCGACGAGGTCTTCACGCTGGTCGAGCGGGAGGTGGGGGAGGCCGCGGGCGGCGACCTCGCCGGCGGCAACCCGGGGGCGGCCCTCAGCGACGACGGCAGCGGCTCGCTGCACGTGGACCGGGTGCCCGACGCCGCGATCTGGGCGCTGCGCCGGGAGCTGCGCGGGCGGCTCGTCGAGGACGTCCGCCGCCGGCTGCGCGCCTCGTGGCGCGAGCGCGGCGCCAGCGACGCCGAGCTGGGCTGGGTGGAGGGGGTCCTCGACCCCGACGTGCTCACTGTCGGTTTCGCCCGCCGGGTCCCGTCGTACAAGCGCCTCACACTCATGCTGCGCGACCCGGAGCGGCTCCGGCGGCTCCTGCTGCACCCCGAGCGGCCGGTGCAGCTCGTCGTGGCCGGCAAGTCGCACCCGGCCGACGACGGCGGCAAGAAGCTGATCCAGGACCTCGTCCGGTTCGCCGACGATCCGGCGGTGCGCTCGCGCATCGTGTTCCTGCCGAACTACGACATCGCCATGGCCCAGGAGCTCTATCCGGGCTGCGACGTGTGGCTGAATAACCCGCTGCGCCCGTTCGAGGCCTCGGGCACCTCGGGCATGAAGTCCGCGCTCAACGGCGGGCTCAACCTCTCGATCCTCGACGGCTGGTGGGACGAGTGGTACGACGGGCAGAACGGCTGGTCGATCCCGACCGCCGACACCGTCGAGGACCCCGACCGCCGCGACGACCTCGAGGCGGCCGCGCTCTACGACCTCATCGAGCACTCCGTCGCCCGCCGGTTCTACGACCGCGGCGACGAGGGCCTGCCGGCGCGCTGGCTGCAGATGGTGCGCAGCACCTGGCAGGGGCTCGGACCCAAGGTGCTCGCCGCGCGGATGGTGCGCGACTACACCGTGCGGCTCTACGGCCCAGCCGCCGGCTCGGGTCGCCGGCTGGCCGAGGGCGACTACCGCCGGGCCCGCGAGCTGGGCGCCTGGAAGGCGCGGGCGCGGGCCGGCTGGCCGGCGGTGCGGGTCGACCACGTCGAGTCCGCCGGCGTCGACGTGCCCGAGCTCGGCGACACCCTGGTGCTGCGGGCGTTCGTCTCGCTGGGCGAGCTCGAGCCGCGCGACGTCGACGTACAGGTGGTGTACGGGCGGGTCGACCTCGAGGACGAGCTGGGCGAGACCGACGTGGTGTCCCTGGGGCACGCGGAGACGTTCGAGGGCGGCCGGCACCGCTACGAGGGCGAGGTGAAGCTCGAGCGCACGGGGCCGTTCGGCTACACGGTGCGCGTGCTGCCCCACCACGACCTGCTGGCCAGTCCCGCCGAGCTCGGCCTGGTCGCCTACCCCTGATGTCGAGGGTAATCGTGCACTTCTCGCGGTGATCATGCAGGTCGACACTGCCCGGCTCGTCCTGCGTCCGCTGTCGAGGCCCGAGGCCGAGGCGGTCGTCCGGGGCGAGCGCGCGGGGCAGCCGTGGTCGCCCGGCTTTCCCCGCGACGACGACATGGACGCCGCCCGGATGCTGCTGGCCGCGGCCGCCGCACCCGGCGGGCGCGACCTGGGCTACGGGTCGTACCTGCTCGTGCTGCGCGCCTCGGTCCTCGTCGTCGGCAGCGCCGGCTTCTTCGGTCCGCCGGACGAGGACGGGACGGTGATGATCGGCTACGGGCTGGTGCCGGAGGCGCGCGGCCAGGGGCTGGCCACCGAGGCGGTCGGCGGGCTCGTGGGTCTCGTCCGCGACGATCCGCGAGTCCGGCGGGTGCTCGCCGAGACCGACTCCGGCAACGCCGCGTCGCGCCGGGTGCTGGAGAAGGCGGGCTTTCGCCGCGTGGACGGGGACCCCGACCGGCACGGCTTCGAGCTGACGCTGGGCTGAGGGCGGCGCGGCCTATGCCTGGCGCAGCAGCAGGCAGGAGCGCGGCGGCAGGGCGAGCCGGTCGCCGCCGGCGTACGACCGGGGCGGGCGCGGGCCGTCACCGGCGGTGGAGAGCACCAGCTCGTACGAGCCTTCGTACGCCGGCAGCCCGAAGTCCACCGGCTCCGCACCGGCGTGCAGGACGAGCAGGAACGTGTCGTCGAGGACCGGGCGGCCCTGCTGGTCACGCTCCCGGATCGCCTCGCCCGAGACGAGCAGGCCGAGGGTGCCCAGCGCGGGGTCGAACCACGCGGCCTCGGGCAGCTCGCCGTCGGGGCCGAGCCAGGTGACGTCCTTGGGGCCATCGGGGCGCGCGGGCCGGCCCTCGAAGAACGACCGGCGCCGCCACACCGGATGCTCCCGGCGCAGCCGCAGCAGCCGGCGGGTGAAGTCGAACAGCTCGGCGCGGGCGTCGTCGAGATCCCAGTCGAGCCAGGAGAGCTCGTCGTCGCAGCTGTAGGCGTTGTTGTTGCCCCGCTGGGTGCGCCCCAGCTCGTCGCCGGCGAGCAGCATCGGCACCCCGGTGGAGAGCAGCAGCGTGACCAGCAGGTTGCGCAGCTGCCGCTCCCGGCAGGCCAGCACTACCGGGTCGCCCGTCTCGCCCTCGACCCCGCAGTTCTCCGACCGGTTGGCGTCGGTGCCGTCGCGGTTGTCCTCGCCGTTGGCCTCATTGTGCTTGCGCTCGTACGACACCAGGTCGCGCAGCGCAAAGCCGTCGTGGGCGGTGACGAAGTTGACCGAAGCGGTGGGCCCGCGGTCGGCGTAGAGGTCCTGCGAGCCGGTCAGCCGGGTGGCGATCTCCCGGACCCCGGCGCCCGTCCCCCGCCAGAAGTCGCGCGCGCCGTCGCGGAACCGGTCGTTCCACTCGCTCCACGGGGGCGGGAAACACCCCACGGCGTAGCCGCCGTCGCCGAGGTCCCAGGGCTCGGCGATCAGCTTGACCTCGCGGAGCACGGGATCCTGGCGCACGGCGGTGAGGAACCCGGCGGCGGGGTCGAAGCCCGCGCCGCCGCGGGCCAGCGCCGGCGCGAGGTCGAAGCGGAAGCCGTCGACGTGCATCTCGTGCACCCAGTACCGCAGCGAGTCCAGGACCAGCTGCAGGACCTGCGGGTTGTTCGCGTCCAGGGTGTTGCCGCACCCGGTGACGTCGGCGTAGAACCGCCCGCCGCTGCGCAGCCGGTAGTACCCGGCGTTGTCGAGGCCGCGGTACGCCAGCGTCGGCCCGCGCTCACCGCCCTCGGCGGTGTGGTTGTAGACCACGTCGAGGATCACCTCGAGGCCGGCCAGGTGCAGGGCGCGGACCATCTCCTTGAACTCGCGCACCCGCCCGCCGGGATCGCCAGCGGCCGCGTAGGCGGCGTGCGGGGCGAAGAAGCCCACGCTGTTGTAGCCCCAGTAGTTGCGCCGCCCGCGCTCGAGCAGGAACGTCTCGCTGACGAACGCGTGCACGGGCAGCAGCTCGACGGCGGTCACCCCGAGCTCCACCAGGTGCTCCACCGAGGCCGGATGCGCGAGCCCCGCGTACGTGCCCTGCAGCTGCTCGGGCACCTTCGGGTGCCGGCGGGTGAAGCCGCGGACGTGGGTCTCGTAGAGGACGGTGTCGCTCCACCGGGTCGCCGGGCGCACGTCGCCCGCCCAGTCGAAGGCCGGGTCCACCACCACCGAGCGGGGCACGTACGGCGCCGAGTCCCGGTCGTCGCGGACGGTGTCGTCGAGCGAGGCGACGTGACCGAACACCGCCTCGTCGAGCACGAGGTCGCCCTCGACGGCGCGGGCGTACGGGTCGAGCAGCAGCTTGGCCGGGTTGAAGCGGTGACCCACCTCGGGAAACCACGGCCCGTGCGCGCGGAAGCCGTAGCGCGTGCCCGGCCCGACCCCCGGCAGGTAGCCGTGCCAGACGCCGAGGGAGCGCTCCTCCAGCGGCAGCCGCCGCTCCGCGCCCGCGGCGTCGAACAGGCACAGCTCCATCCGCTCCGCGTGCTCCGACCAGACCACGACGTTGGTGCCCGCGCCGTCCCAGTGCGCGCCGAGCGGTGAGGGGCGACCGGGCAGCGGGCGGGCGGCGTCGACGCTCATCGGGGCCATCCTGGCAGCCTGTGCCGCGTGCCCGTCGTCGTCACCGGAGCCGACGCCCCGCTCGGGAGGGCGGTCGCCCTCGCGCTGGCCGCCACCGGGAGCGATGTGCGGGCCACCGTGCGGAGCCGGGCCGCCGTCGCCGACCTCCTCGCGCAGGGGGTGCGGACCGCGGTGAGCGACCTCGTCGACCCGCTGCGCCTGGGCGCCGTGCTCGAGAACGCGCACACCGTCGTGCACCTCGACGGCCTCCACCTCGACAGCAACGCCCCGCTCGCCACCCTCGACCTGGTGGTGGACGCCGCCGAGGACACCTCCGTGCGCCGGCTCGTCACGGTCGCCCCCGCCGGCGCGGCGCTGCCGGCGATGCCGCCCTACGAGGTCGTGTTGGTGCGCACGGCGTCGCCCGCCCCCCGGCCCGCGCTGGTCGCCGCGCTGCTGGCTGCCGACGCCCGGGCCGCCGGGCACGGCTCGCGAGTCGTCGACGTCGACGGGCCACCGGACGGCGCCGATGCGACCTGACCTGCCGGGCCGCCGCTAGGCTGCCCGGCGGCTCGACGGACGACGGAACGGGGAGTGGTTGTGGGCGAGTTCGTACGCCTCGAGGTCGAAGACGGCATCGGCACCATCCGGCTCGACCGGCCACCGATGAACGCGCTGAGCGTGCAGGTGCAGGAGGAGCTGCGGGCGGTGGCGCTCGAGGCCACCGAGCGCGCGGAGATCGCGGCGGTCATCGTCTACGGCGGCGAGAAGGTCTTCGCGGCCGGCGCCGACGTCAAGGAGATGGCGACCATGCCCTACCTGGCCATGGTCGAGCGGTCCCACGGCATCCAGTCGTCGCTGACGGCGATCGCGCGTATCCCGAAGCCGGTGGTCGCGGCGGTCACCGGCTACGCCCTCGGGGGCGGCTGCGAGCTCGCCCTGTGCGCAGACCTGCGCGTGGCCGCGGACAACGCCCGCCTCGGCCAGCCCGAGATCCTGCTCGGGATCATCCCCGGCGCGGGCGGCACCCAGCGGCTTCCCCGGCTCGTCGGGCCCGCCCGGGCCAAGGAGCTGATCTTCACCGGGCGCCACGTCAAGGCCGAGGAGGCGCTGCGCATCGGCCTCGTCGACCGGGTCGAGCCGGCGGCCGAGGTCTACGCAGCCGCCCGCGAGTTGGTCTCCCGCTTCGTCGGTGCTCCGGCGTACGCGCTGCGCGCGGCGAAGGAGGCGATCGACCGCGGTCTCGAGGTCGACCTCGAGACCGGCTTGCAGATCGAGCGCCTGCAGTTCGCCGGGCTGTTCGCCACCGAGGACCGCACCCTGGGCATGACGTCGTTCGTCGAGGAGGGCCCGGGCAAGGCGAAGTTCGTCGGCCGCTGAGCCCGTCGTCCCCGCGCGGCGATTCCGACGTGCGCAATGGCCCGCGCGCGACGACGATGCGGTGCATGGACATCGTGAAGGACGAGCTCTATCGCGTCACCGCCCACTCCACCGCCGCCGACGGCGCCGTACGCGCCGATGACGGCACCCTCGACGTGCCCGTCAAGGCGCCCCGGGAGCTGGGCGGGCCGGGCGGGGCGACCAATCCCGAAGCGCTCTTCTCGGCCAGCTACGCCACCTGCATGCACGCCGCGATCGCGCTGGTGGCCAGCGGCCAGGGCGTCGACGCGAGCGCGTCGGAGGTGCACGCGACCACGCGGATCGGGCGCGACGACCGGGGCTACGTGTGGGGCGTGGACCTCGACGTGGTGCTGCCCGGCCAGCCCGAGGAGGTGCGCCAGCGCATCGTCGACCAGGCGGCCGACATCTGCCCGATCTCGCGGTCGACCGCGGGCAACATCGAGGTCAGCATCTCCACCCGCTGAGGCTCGGCCGTCGCCGCCGCCACCAGAAGTTCCTGATCACTTCTCGAGGGTGGCGGTGACGAGCCCGAGCGGCGGGCTGCCGAGCTCGAGCAGCGCCGCGTGCAGGCGCGGCAGGGAGAATCCGGTGCCCCACTGCATCCGCGCCTGCTCGCGCAAATCGAGCAGGGTGAGCTTGCCCCAGGTGTAGCGGCCGTAGGTCGCGTCGAAGGTGCCGCGACGGGCCTCGGCGGCGGCGGCGGCGCGGCGCAAGAAGGCGTCGGACTCGAATCGCCGCGTCGCCTCCTCGACGCTCAGCGCGCCGGTGTGCAGGCCGATCGCGCAGGCGAGGCGGGTGACCCGGATGAGCGCCTCGATGCACACCCCGACCGCGAAGCGCGGGTCGTCGGCGCGGAAGCCCTCCTCGATCATCACCTCCTCCACGTAGTGCGCCCAGCCCTCGGCGAAGGTCGCGGAGTGCAGGACCCGGCGTACGGGGGAGGGGGCGCGCCGCAGCGAGCGGCCGTGCGCGTAGTGCCCAGGCGCCACCTCGTGGGCGGTGATGGCGGGCAGAGTCGTGCGGCTGAAGACGCTCAGCCACTCCTCGATCTCCTCGGCGGGCCAGGACGGGTCGGGCGGGGTGACGTGGTACCAGGACGGCGCGTCGGGCTCCTCCGGCGCGGCCCACGACATCATCGCCATCGCCCACGAGCGCGACTCCGGGGCCGGCCCCACGAGGCACTCGCCGTCGAGGTGCGGCGCCAGCCCGTGTTCGCGGGTGAAGGCCAGCACCTCCGCGGTCTGCGCGCGGGCCTCGTCGAGGACGCCGTCGATGTCGGGGTGGTCGGCGAGCAGCTCCGGCACGAGGTCAGCGGCACGCCGCCCCGGGTCGATGCGCGCGCACGCCTCGTCGAGCATGGCGCGCAGGCGGTCGCGCTCCCGGTCGGCGGCCGCGGCGAGCGCGCCGAGGTCGACGGAGGTGGCCTCCGAGACGCCCATCAGCCGGGCCAGCCCCCCGGCTCCCAGAGCGGGGTCGGGATCGCCCTCGCGGGCGGCGACCTCGAGGTGCGCGACCAGCCGGGCGTGCGCCGCGAGCGCCGAGACCGCCTCACCCTGCTCCTCCGACAGGCCCGCCGCCAGCCCCCGTACGGCCGGCAGCAGCGCCTCCGCGACCGGCGCCGCCACCTGGTCCAGCGACTGCACCGCCATGTCGACGGCGTCGGGCCAGGCGGCCAGATGCTCGAGCCGGGCCCGCTCGCGCTCCTCGGCGAGCGCGTACTCCCGGTCGTAGCAGGCCAGCTCCAGGTTGCCCAGGTGCACCAGCGGGTCGCGCCGGTGCAGCTCCAGCTCGCCGTAGGCGACCCGCAGGCCGTCCTCGAACGCGCGCAGGTGCGCCTCGTTGTGCGCGTCGGGCAGCGGCGGACCGCCGAGACGCCCGAGCGCGGCCTGCACGCCTGCGGGGGAGAGGTCCTGCAGGCGGCCGTCGTACTCGTGCAGGCCGGACATCTCCCGGACGGTCGGCATCATCAGGTCACACACGGCGCGCAGGCGGGCATCCATGGCGAGGGACGGTAGCGGGTGGGTCGGGTCAGGCCGTGGCCAGCAGGTCCACGGCGCGGGCGTTCGCCTCGACCTGAGCGACGCTCTTGCAGCCGGGGATGACGGTGGTGACCACCGGCTCGCGCAAGCACCACGCCAGCGCCCAGCTCGCCATGTCGACCCCCGCGGGCACCTCCTCGCGCGCGATCCGCTCCACCTCGATCAGCCGGCGTTGCACCTCCTCCTGCTCGGCCCGGGAGCGCACGTCATCGGCGTCGGTGAACCGGCTGCCCGGCTTGTACTTGCCGGAGAGGAAGCCGCTGGCCAGCGGGACCCGGGCGAGCACACCCAGGTCGTCGCGCGCGCAGATCGGCAGCACGTCCTCCTCCGGGCCGCGCTGCAGCCGGTTGTAGACCAGCTGGATCGCGTCGGCGCCCACCTGCCGGGCGCGGGCGGGCTGGTGGGGTCCGGCCTCGTTGGCGATGGAGATGCCGAGGGAGCGCACCTTGCCCGCCTGCACCTGCGCGCGCAGCGCCTCCCACAGCTCGTCGTTGTCGAAGACCTCGTCGGAGCCGGAGTGGAACTGGTAGAGCTCGACGCGGTCGGTGGCCAGCGCCGTCAGCGACGCGTCGAGCTGCGCGACGACCTCGCGGGCCGACCACAGGTCGTCGCGCTCGAACGGCGCGCGGAAGCGGTGGCCGAACTTCGTCGCCACCACCCACTCGTCCCGGTCAGCGCGGATCGCGCGCCCGACCAACTCCTCGGAGAGGTGGTCGCCGTAGCACTCGGCCGTGTCCACGAGGTTGATGCCCAGCTCGCGCGCCCGGCCGAGGATCGCGTCCGCCGCCGGCTGCTCGAACGCCGGGCCCCACTCGCCGCCGAACTGCCAGGTGCCCACCCCGACCACCGAGACGTCCAGCCCGGTACGACCCAACCGGCGGTACTGCATCCCGCGCTCCTCTCCCGACCCTGCACCTGCGCGTCGGGATACCCCGTCGGCGCCTATCGCGCCGCCGAGTATCGACTGAGGTACTTTCGACCTTCGCACGGCTCACGGCTCGAAGGGCGCATCCGGTCATGAACATCGTCGTCTGCGTGAAGCAGGTCCCCGACACGTGGGCGGAGAAGAAGCTCACGCCCGAAGACCGCACCCTCGACCGCGAGGGCGTCGACGCGGTGCTCAACGAGCTCGACGAGTACGCGGTCGAGGAGGCGCTGCGGCTGCAGGAGGCGCACGGTGGCGAGGTCACCGTGCTGTCGATGGGGCCTGAGCAGGTCAGCGAGACGCTGCGCAAGGCCCTGTCGATGGGCGCCGATAAGGCCGTGCACATCGTCGACCCGGCGCTGCACGGCTCCGACGCCTACGCCACCTCCGCGGTGCTCGCGGCCGCGGTGGCCCGCGCCGCGCCCGATCTGGTGCTGATGGGCGTCGAGTCCACCGACGCGCGGATGTCGGTCGTGCCGGCGATGGTGGCCGAGCGGCTGGGCCGCCCGCAGCTCACGTTCGCGGGCAAGGTCGAGGTCGACGGCGCGACCGTACGGGTGCATCGGCAGACCGAGGACGGCTACCAGGTCGTGGAGGCCGCCGCCCCCGCCATCGTCAGCGTGATCGAGAAGATCAACGAGCCGCGCTACCCGTCGTTCAAGGGCATCATGGCGGCCAAGAAGAAGCCGGTGGAGAAGCTCTCGGTCGCCGACCTCGGCATCGAGGCGGCCTCGGTGGGCGCCGCCGGCTCGCACACCGCGGTCGACGACTTCGCCGCGAGCCCGCCGCGGGGGGCGGGGACGGTCGTCAAGGACGAGGGCGACGGCGGTGCGAAGGTCGCCGAGTTCCTCGCGACCAAGAAGTTCGTCTGACCCACATCCGTCCGACCCGCACCCGACCCGCATCCCGCTGAGAGGCACGTACCGATGGCTGAGATCCTCGTCCTGGTCGAGCACAACGACACGGGGGTCAAGAAGGTCACCCTCGAGCTGCTGAGTAAGGCCCGCGAGCTGGGCGAGCCGAGCGCGGTGTTCGTGGGCGCCGGCTTCGACATCGCGCGCGACCGGCTGGCGGAGTACGGCGCGGCCCGGGTGTACGTCGCCGAGGACGCCGAGCTCGACGCCTACGTGGTGGCACCGAAGGTCGAGGTACTCGCGAAGGTGGTCGCCGACTCGGGGGCTGCCGCGGTGCTGCTGGCCTCGACGGCCGAAGGCAAGGAGGTCGCCGGTCGGCTCGCCGTCCGGCTCGGGTCGGGCGTACTCACCGACGCCGTCGGCCTGCGCGAGGGCTTCGTGGCCGAGCAGGCGATCTTCGGCGGGTCGGCGATGGTGCGCTCCCGGGTCACGACCGGCACGCCGGTGATCACGGTGCGGCCCAATGCTTTTCCGGCCACGCCGGCGCCCGCCGCGGGCGAGCGGGTCGACGTCGCGGTCACCCTGCCCGAGGCGGCCAAGGGGGCGCGCGTCGTGGAGACCGTGCCGGGGCGCCAGGGCGGGCGCCCCGAGCTCACCGAGGCCCCGATCGTCGTCTCCGGCGGCCGCGGCGTGGGCAGCGGCGAGAACTTCGCGGTCATCGAGGGGCTCGCCGACTCGCTCGGGGCGGCCGTGGGCGCCAGCCGGGCGGCCACCGACGCCGGCTGGTATCCGCACCAGTTCCAGGTCGGCCAGACCGGCAAGACGGTCTCCCCGCAGCTCTACGTCGCCGCGGGCATCTCCGGGGCAATCCAGCACCGCGCCGGCATGCAGACCTCCAAGACGATCGTCGCGATCAACAAGGACGCCGAGGCGCCCATCTTCGAGCTGGCCGACTTCGGCGTCGTGGGCGACCTGCACGCGGTCGTGCCCCAGCTCACCGAGGAAGTGCAGAAGCGCAAGGGCTGAGCGCCAGCAGGCCACCCGCCCCGCAGGCCCCGCCGTCGACCATGTTTGGTATGCGGAGGTCACCCTCACCATGCGCAGACGGGTGGTAAGGCATACCGCCGCCTGGTGAGGCCAGGCGGCCGGCCCACGGTCATCGGGGCCCGGGCTGCCGCCCGGCCGCGCGGAGGTGCGGGTCCGGCCGGGGCTCCTACACTCGGGCAGGTGCCCTACCTCGATCATGCGGCGACCACGCCGATGCTGCCAGAGGCGATCGCGGCGATGACGGCCCAGCTGGGACGGGTCGGCAACCCCTCGTCCCTGCACGCGGCCGGCCGGCAGGCGCGCCGGGTGGTCGAGGAGTCACGTGAGACGCTGGCCGCAGCGCTGGGAGCGCGCCCGAGCGAGGTCGTCTTCACCAGTGGCGGCACCGAGGCCGACAACCTGGCCGTGAAGGGCCTCTACGGGACGCGCCGGGCCGCCGACGACCGGCGCCGCCGGATCCTCGTCAGCGCGATCGAGCACCACGCCGTGCTTGACTCCGCGGCCGCCCTGGTGGCCGAGGGCGCGGAGGTGGAGGAGCTGCCGGTCGACGCCACCGGCCGGCTCGCGCCCGAGGTGCTGCGGGCCGCGATCGAGCGCGACCCGGGCTCGGTGGCGGCCGTGTCGGTCATGTGGGCCAACAACGAGATCGGCACGGTGCAGCCGATCGCCGAGCTCGCGGCGGTGGCGGCCGAGCACGGCGTACCCGTGCACTCCGACGCGGTGCAGGCCGTCGGCCAGCTCCCCGTCGACTTCGCCGCCAGCGGTCTGGACGCGATGACGATCACGGGCCACAAGTTCGGCGGCCCGATCGGCGCGGGCGCCCTGCTCCTCGGCCGCGGGGTCGAGCTGCGCCCGTTGCTGCACGGCGGGGGTCAGGAGCGCGACGTCCGCTCCGGCACGCTCGACGCCCCGGCCATCGCGGGGCTCGCGTGCGCCGCGCAGATCGCCACCAAGCTGCAGCCCGAGCGGGCGGAGCGTCTCGCTGCCCTGCGTGACGACCTCGTCCAGCGCGTGCAGGCGGTCGTGCCCGACGCGGTGCTCAACGGCGACCCCACCATGACCGTCGAGCGCCGACTGCCGGGCAACGCCCACCTCTCGTTCCCCGGCTGCGAGGGCGACTCCCTCCTCCTGCTGCTCGACGCCCGCGGCATCGAGTGCTCCACCGGGTCGGCCTGCTCCGCCGGCGTGCCCCGGCCCAGCCACGTCCTGCTCGCCCTGGGCGTCCCCGAGGACCAGGCGCTGGCCTCCCTGCGCTTCTCCCTCGGCGCCACCTCCACCCTCGACGACGTTGACACGCTCGTCGACGCCATCGGCCCCGTCGTCGAGCGCGCCCGCCGCGCCGGTGCGGCCTGACCATGCGCGTGCTCGCCGCCATGTCCGGCGGTGTCGACTCGGCGGTGGCCGCCGCCCGCGCCCTCGACGCCGGGCACGACGTGACCGGCGTCCACCTCGCGCTCAGCCCGTCACCGCAGGCGCTCCGTAACGGCGCCCGCGGCTGCTGCACGCTCGAGGACGCCCGCGACGCCCGCCGTGCCGCCGACGTGATCGGCATCCCCTTCTACGTCTGGGACCTCGCTGCCCGCTTCCGCGCCGACGTCGTCGACGACTTCGTCGCCGAGTACGCCGCCGGCCGTACGCCCAACCCGTGCCTGCGCTGCAACGAGCGCATCAAGTTCGCCGCGGTGCTCGACAAGGCCCTCGGTCTGGGCTTCGACGCGGTCTGCACCGGTCACTACGCCCGCCTGGTGGACGGGCCGGGCGGTCGCGAGCTGTACCGCGCCGCCGACCCCGCCAAGGACCAGTCGTACGTCCTCGGCGTCCTCACCGCAGACCAGCTGGCCGCCGCGATGTTCCCTCTCGGTGACACCGTCAAGGAGCAGGTGCGCGTCGAGGCGGCCGGGCGCGGGCTGCTCGTCGCCGACAAGCGCGACAGCTCCGACATCTGCTTCATCCCCTCCGGCGACGCCGCGGGCTTCCTGCGCCAGCGCCTCGGCGATGCTCCAGGGGACGTCGTGGAGCCTGACGGCACCGTCGTGGGTACGCACTCAGGCGCGTACGCCTACACCGTCGGGCAGCGGCGCGGGCTCGGGCTCGGCCGCCCGGCGCCCGGCGGCGCGCCCCGCTACGTCCTGGACGTGTCGCCCGTGACCCGTACGGTCACGGTCGGTCCCGCGCCGATGCTCGACGTGACCGCCGTCGTCGGCGTCCGCCCGCGCTGGTGCTCGGCGGCGCCCGGGGAGCCGTTCAACTGCGCCGCCCAGGTCCGCGCCCACGGCGCGCCCGTGCCCGCGTACGCGAC
>JALYMT010000127.1 GCA_030773555.1 Actinomycetota bacterium
CCGATGGCCTCGGCGCCCTCGTCGCCGGCGCGGTGCCGTGGCCGCTGCTGGGACTCGCGACCGTCTCCGTCGTCCTCCCGGTCGCGGTGCTGGCTCTGGCCCTGCCCTGGCTCGGCCTGCTGGCCGCGGTGCCGGCCGGCCTGCTCGCCGCGTACGCCCTCGAGCGGCGCGCCGTGCGGCGGCTGGGCGGGACGACGGGTGACGTCTTCGGTGCGCTGATCGAGACCGCGACCACCGTCGCCCTGGTCGTCCTGGCGCTCGGCTGATGTGCACTCCTCACCGACGGCCGTACGACGGACAGCAGTCGGCGGGAAGCGAACGGGTGCCCGGATGGTTGGCTGGGCCATCGGACCCCGCGGAGGGCAGCATGGCCACCTGTTCGCACCTCGACACCATCTCCGACGTCACGCCCGACAGCACCCGCGGATGCAGCGACTGCTCGGCGATGGGCGCGCGGTGGGTGCACCTGCGCGAGTGCCTGGCGTGCGGGCACGTCGCCTGCTGCGACTCCTCGCCGAACCGGCACGCGAGCGCCCACTTCCAGGCGTCCGGCCACCCGGTCATGCGCTCCTTCGAGCCCGGCGAGCAGTGGCGCTGGTGCTACGTCGACCTGGCCGTGGTCTGACCCGCGACTCGGCGTGACGCCCGCCCTCCTTGCGGCCGAGGCCGGCCACTCCGCGACCGCCGAACGCCTGCTCGAGGCCGTCGCCCTGATCGTCGTCGTGGCTGCAGCCACGGCCGCGGCCCGGCGGTTGCCGATCGTGTCCCCGATCATGCTCGTCCTGGTCGGCTTCGCGCTGTCGTACCTGCCGGGAGTTCCGGCCTACGCACTGGACCCCGAGCTGGTCCTCCTCCTGATCCTGCCCCCGCTGCTGTACGCCGCCGCCTGGCGAACGTCGCTGCCCTCGTTCCGGGCGAACCTGCGCCCCATCGCCCTGCTGTCGGTGGGTCTGGTGCTCTTCACCGCCCTGGTCGTCGGCGTGGTGGCCGCCGCCGTGGTGCCCGACCTGCCGTTCGCCGCCGCGGTCGCCCTCGGTGCGATCGTGGCTCCGCCCGATGCGGTCGCGGCGACAGCCGTGGCGAGCCGGGCGGGGCTGCCGCGGCGGGTCGTCGCGATCCTCGAGGGTGAGAGCTTGCTCAACGACGCCACCGCGCTCACGACCTACCGGCTCGCCATCGCCGCGGTCGCGAGTGGCTTCTCGATGCTCGAGTTCGGCTACCGCTTCGTGCTCGCCGCCATCGGCGGGGCGGCAGTGGGCCTCGCCCTCGCCCTGGCCCTCGCCTGGGTGCGTCGCCGTCTGCCGGAGCCCGTGCTCGACACCACCCTGACGCTGGTCGCGCCCTTCCTGGCCTACGTGTCGGCCGAGGAGATCGACGCCTCCGGGGTGATCGCCGTGGTGGTGGCCGGGCTCTATCTGGGCCACCGGGCGCCCACCGAGACGCTGGCCGCCACCCGGCTGCAGGCCGCGGGCCTGTGGGAGACCCTCGAGTTCCTGCTCCAGGGCGTCGTCTTCGCCCTGATCGGCCTGCAGCTGCGCTCGGTCCTGGAGGCCCTGTCGCGCTACGAGACCGGCACCGTCGTGCTCGCCTCGCTGGCCGTCGTGGTCGCGGTCATTGCCTCGCGCTTCGTCTGGATGTTCCCCGCGACCTATCTGACCCGCCTGGTGCCCCGCGTACGCGAGCGCGACCCGGCGCCGCCGTGGCAGTATCCGACGGTCATCGCCTGGGCCGGCATGCGCGGCGTCGTCTCGCTCGCGGCGGCGGCGGCGCTGCCCGCGACCTTCCCGATGCGTGACCTGCTCATCTTCCTCACCTTCGTCGTCATCGTCGTCACCCTCGTCGTGCAGGGCCTCTCGCTGCCCTGGCTGATCCGCCACCTGGGCATCCCCGGTCCCAGCCGGGTCGAGGAGGCCCTGCAGGAGGCGTCGGTGCAGCAGCAGGCCGCGACGGCCGCGCAGCGGCGGCTCGACGAGCTCCTCCAGCGCGAGGACGGGCTGCCGGACGGGGTCGCCGAGCGGCTCCGCGACCAGGCGGAGCTGCGGGCCCTGTTCGCCTGGGAGCGGCTCGGGTCGCGGGACCGCGAGCCGCCCTCGTCGGCGTTCCGCCGCTTGCGCCGCGAGATGGTCGAGGCCGAGCGCGCGGTGTTCGTCCGGGCCCGCGACGAGGGCCGGCTCGACCAGGAGCCGTTCCTGCAGGTGCTGCGCGAGCTCGACACCGAGGAAGTCCTGCTCGCACGCGACTGAGGGCTGTCCGCCACGACGGCAGGCGGCGTGGCGGGGCGACGATGGGCGGCAGCCGAGGCAGGAGGCGGACGTGGCCCCAATCGAAGAGCAGGTGACGGTCGAGACGCGCGGGCAGTGGCGGGCCTGGCTCGCCGAGCACGCGGCCAGCTCCCGCGGAATCTGGCTGGTGCGGTGGAAGAAGTCGAGCGGGCACCCGCACGTCCCTTACGACGACGTCGTCGAGGAGGCCCTGTGCTTCGGGTGGGTCGACAGCCTGCAGCGGACGCTCGACGCGCAGCGCTCGCAGCTGATGATCACACCACGCAAGCCGGGCAGCAACTGGTCGAGGTCGAACAAGCAGCGCGTCGAGCGCCTGCTCGCAGCCGGGCTCATGGCCCCCGCCGGCCTGGCCGCGGTGCAGTCGGCCCGACGCGACGGATCATGGAGCGCGCTCGACGAGGTCGAGGATCTCGTCGAGCCGGGCGACCTGCGCGCCGCTCTCGACGCCGACCCCGAGGCCCGCCGCCAGTGGGATGCGTTCCCCCGCTCTGCACGGCGAGCCATCCTCGAGTGGTTGCTAGGAGCCAAGCGACCCGAGACCCGGGCGAGGCGGGTGGCCGAGATCGTCCGCCTCGCCGCGCGTGGCGAGCGCGCGAACTCGTGGCCCGGCCCCAAGGGGTAGCAGCCGACGGCGAAGTGCAGGGCCTGCAGACCAGCCTGAACGCCGCCACCGCCAAGATGACCAGCCTTGACCGCGCCGCGGCGACGGCCAGCGGGCCGATCGACCTCGGCATCCCGATGCCCGCTCGGAAGTACCTCCTCAGCGGCCTGCTCATAGCATGATCTTCGTGCCCCTTACCGTCTTCGCGGGAGGCCAGGCGGGAGCCTGGCAGGTCTTGGGCGTCGAGCCGGTAACCGGCCCGTCCCTGCCACCGGTGTCACGCTTGGCCGTTCTCGACGGGACACCGGGGGGCGGTCTCGACGCGGCTTGGGCGCTGCGCGGGGCGACCAGCAACGGGCGCTACACCCGGCGCAACGAGCAGGAGGCACTGGCCGCCCGGCAGGCCGGGCTCGGGCGCCCGGAAGCCACCCGCGCCGCGCTGATTCCAATCACCAAGTCCGATGCATGGTGGGCCCTGGCCCAGGACGAGCGCCGGGATCTGTTCGAGGAGACCTCCCACCACATCACGATCGGGATGCAGTACCTCCCGGCAGTCGCCCGCCGGCTCTACCACAGCCGTGACCTGAGCGAGCCCTTCGACTTCCTCACCTGGTTCGAGTACGCCCTCCGAGACGCGCCCGCGTTCGAGGAGCTGGTGTCCCGGCTCCGCGCCACACCCGAGTGGAACTACGTGAAACGCGAAGTCGACATCCGCCTCGCGCGTTGACCGCCCTTCTCCCGGGAAAGTCCTTGCCGCGAGTCGCCGTGCTCCGCCTAGTTCGTCGAAAGCCCCCAGCGGAGCAGTCGCAGAACGTGCCGCGCTTCGGGGCGCTCTCCGCCCGGCTCGACCGGCTCCCCTCGGACGAGGATCGCCGGGACCGGCTTGGTCGAGGCCACGTTGAAGTCCGCGCGCTGCCCGCCGGTCTCGTCGACCGCGGCGAACCGGGCCCGCAGCTGCAAAGTCGGCCGAGCGGAGACGTAGCGCCGGCACATGCCGCCACCTGACACGCGGGACCGACAGTTCCGGACGAAGAACGGGCTGACAAGTCGCTTCGGAAAGGTGTCGGGTCAGCTTCGCCGGTCTAGGACCTCGGGATGCTCCCGCTGTTAGTGGCGGGTAAGCACCTCTCCAGCGGCGCCGGGCTGGTGAGCGAGGGTGCGCCGGCACACCGAGCAGCGCATCAGGGGCAGCTGGCGGACGCTGACCGGATGCCGAGGTCGGCGGGAGGACAGCATGCGCCTCATCCTGCCTGGACCGGTTCCCGTCGAACGGGGAAGACTGCGCCAGTGCCCCTGTACGAGATGACCTCAGCCGGCGGCCTCAGCGCGGTGCCCTCGACCACCTTCGCCGGCCAGGGCGTACTCGAGCGGACCGACCTGCAGCGGGCGCTACGGGAGCACATCGGCGTGCTCGACGATGGCCTGCTGGTGGTGGCCGAGGAGTTCGGCGACTTCGTCGACGCGCGCCGCCGGGTGGACCTGCTGTGCGTGGACCGGCAGGGGCAGCTGGTAGTCGTGGAGCTCAAGCGCACCGAGGACGGCGGGCACATGGAACTCCAGGCGCTGCGCTACGCCGCCATGGTCTCCACCATGACCTTCGACCAAGCTCGCTGACATCTACGCCCGCCACCTCGCCCGCTCCGAAGCCGGGACTGGGTCTGGGGATGGCGCCTTCGGTCCGGGCGAAGCGCGGGCCCGGCTGGGCGAGTGGCTCGAGGACGTCGGCGGCGAGAACGCCGTCCTGGAGCGGCGGGTACGGATCGTGCTGGCCGCCGCCGGCTTCGACGCGCAGATCACCACCACCGTGCTGTGGCTCAACGACGTCTACGGCTGGACATCCGGTGTGTGCGCCTGACCCCCTACCGGGTCGAGGGGCGCCTCCTCCCCGACGTCCAGCAGGTCATCCCCCTGCCAGAGGCAGAGGACCTAATGGTGCGGCTACGCCAGCGGGAGAGCGCCGCCCAGGCCGCAACCGCCGCCGGGGGGCGGGACTGGACCCCCTACGTCATCACCACCCCTGGTGGGGAGACCGCGCCGCTGCGCAAGCGCCGCGCGGTCCTCGAGCTCACCCGCGCTCTGCACGCGGCCGGCGTGCCCGGCGAGAAGCTCGCCACAGTGCTTCCCGGCGCCCGATTCCTCAGTGTCCCCGGCGTCCTGGCCGGTGAAGACCTGCTGGGCGCCTTGTCCTCGACTTACCCCCGGGCGCGCGGCAACCTCGACCGCTGGGTCCACGAGGCCCCGCTGCATGACGCCGACCGCACCTGGGTGCTGACCAAGATGTGGGGCGCGGACACCACCGACTACCTCGACGCGCTGTTGACACTCGCTCCGGGCGAGGGCTTCGCATACCGCGAGGGCTGACCGGCCTTAGAGCGTGTTGAGTAAGGGGGGTTGTGGCCGCCGCAGCGGCGGTGGAGCCTGGGGCATGGCCCCTTCCCCGGCCAAGCGCCAGGCCTATCCCTTTGACCTGACCGACGCTCAGTGGGCGCTGATCGA
>JALYMT010000128.1 GCA_030773555.1 Actinomycetota bacterium
TCATGTGGCTCACACTGCGGCACCCCCGCGCAGGAGGGTGGCGAGCCGGTCGCGCTGTTCTAAGGTCAGCGGGGGAGCCGCGTCGACTACGCGCCTGATGTAGTCCTCGGCGCGCGCCGCCCGAAGATCGCGGCGGATGTCCTCGACATCAGCGTTCGGGTCGTGCTTCTTCTTGGCGGCGAGTCGGGCTCGCTCGGCGGTCCAGGTGGACACGCGGTGCCTCCGGTGGGCATAAATGCTCCACCCACCGAATAAGCGAGTCAGACGCGGTGGAGGTAACCCTGCCACCGTCCAGGGGCTTGACGCTGCTTGGTCATGATAGCAGGGACACGTCTATTTCGGTCAGCCCCGCATCAGCCGCAGTGTCCAGAGCGCGCCACCATCGGTCGCGGTGGATCTGAGGAGTCCTTGGACAGCGGGGGCACCAGAAGGTGTACGCGTGGCGGGGCGTGTGCTCCGGAGGCTCGATCCCGTGGTCGCGGCCGGGGTACCACTCAGCGGGAGGCGCGAAGTACTTCAACGCCATGTTCATGCCACAGTCGCCGTTCGTCTTCCGGTACGCCGTGCAGAGCAGCATCGGCTTGTGCTGTCCGCGGTCGGAGCAAGAGACGAAGATGACGTAGTCAACTTCCCGGCCCGCCATTCGGGGACGGTCTTCGCTCACTGCGTCCTCCACTCCACCCGGATCTGCTCGGGATGGAACTGGGCACCCTTGCCGGCCGGCAGCACCGTGACGCTCATGAGCGTGTCAACGACGGCACGCCTGCTCGTCAGCGGCAGCTCCCGCCAGACACGGTCCACGTCGTCTGCCGTGACGAGGGCTGCCAGCTCGTCAGATCGGGTCGCGACGTCGAGCTGCTGCTGCAGCGGCGTCAGTCGCTCGTGCAGCCGGGCTGACGCCGCCCGTACGCCGGTCGGGGTGAGCACACCTTCGGCCAGCAGTACGGCGAGCTCGTCGAGCTGCTCGCGCAGCTTGTCCGCCTCTTCGCGCAGCCGATAGACCTCGGACTCCTCGCGCAGCAGCGAGGCCGCGTCGGGTTGCGCGAGGCGGGCGAGCACGACGCCCTCGACAACCTGGTCCACCAGGTCCATGCGCCGTGCCAGGTGCGTCGTACGGCATCGGTACACCATCCAGTACCCGCCGGGTCGGCCCATGGGCGAGGCGAACATTCGCTCGCCGCACACCCCGCAGCGTGCAAGTCCGGACAGCAGGTACTTCGGCTCCGTGCCACTCTGCGTGCGCCGCGCCGGATCGGCGAAGTGGACCAGCAGCGAGCGGTAGGTCACCTCATCGAGGATCGCCGGCCAGCGTGCCTCGCCGACGTCCTGTCCGCGGTGCACAGCGCGGCCGATGACACGGGGGTTGGTGAGTGCCCGGCGCAGCGAGGTCGTGGTCCAGAGCCTGCCCGCGCTCGTCGGGACCCCCTGGACGTTGAGCGACTTCACCAACGCTCCGACCGTGGTCCCGTGCAGCACCGCCTCGGCCGCCTGCCGGAGCACCTGCGCCTCGTGCTCCACGATCACGACACGAGACTCGCCCTCGCGTGTCGCGTCGCGGCTCAGCCGGTCGAAGCCGTAGGGCCGGCGGGTCCAGCCCGTCTCCCCGGCTTGCGCGCGCTGTAGGTTCGCCCGCCGCTGTCGCGCGCCCTTCTGCTCCACCTCGTGTCGAGCGACGTTGGCGAAGATCCCGGCCATGAAGCGCCCGGCGGGCGTGGTCAAGTCGACCTCCCCACCGCGCACCATGGCGAAGGCGACGTCGCGGTCACGCACCAGGTCGAGCAGCTCCTCGAGGTCGAGGACGCGTCGGGCAAGGCGGTCGTGCGACCAGGCGATGATGGCGTCGACCTGTCCGGCGCGGACCTGCTCCAGCAAGGCTCGATAGGCGGGCCGCGGCTTCCCGGAGGACGCCGAGACGTCGTTGTCGACGTGCTCGGCGACGATCTCCCAGCCCTTGCGCTGCGCCAGCTCTCGACAGTCCTCCAGCTGTCGCGCTACCGCGGAGCCCTCACCGGCCCGGTCGAGGCTCTGCCGCGCGTAGAGGGCAGCACGGCGAGTCATGGGAGGAACGGTAGCAGCTTCCTCTTGTGATCCCGGTCGTCTTCCTCGTGCTCCCCACCACCGTGGTCTTCGCCCTGTTCCCCGGCTTCCTCGGCTTCTCCATCGATGCCTGACGCCGTGCCTGCCCACCCCGAACCCACCCACCTCCCGGAGGTCGACCGTGGCGCCCATCCCGTCCCTGCTGGCCCCCCTGACCGTGCTGCTGCTCCGCGTGCTCGCGCCGCCGCGCAGCGCCGGCCGCGACCGCGGCGACGTGCCGGGCTGGGTGCTCGTCACCATGATGACCGCGGGCCTGGTCACCGCGCTGTGGCTGGTCGCCGGCCCGCGGCTGACCGAGCTGCTCGACACCGCCCTCAGCGGGGTCAGTGGGCCCTGAGCCAGGAGGCTTCGGCTCGTTGGCAGCCCGGCGGTGACCGCGGCTCCGCCGTGGTGGAGTCCACGCTGGTCGCCGTCCTGCTTCTGCCGCTCTTCCTCGCCCTCGTGCAACTGGGGCTCGCCCTGCACGTACGCAACACCCTCGTGGCCTGCGCGGCCGAAGGTGCCCGCTACGGCGCCAACGCCGACCGGGACCCGGCCGACGCGGCCGAGCACGCCGCCCAGCTCGTCCGCGCCGCCCTGGCCGACACCTTCGCCGAGGACGTCCAGGCGGGCGTGACCGAGGTCGACGGGGTGCCGGTGATGGAGGTGCGGGTGACCACGGCCCTGCCGGTCGTGGGGCTGTTGGGCCCGTCCGGGAGCCTGACGGTGCGGGGGCACGCCCTCGACGAGGAGGCCGCATGCGTCGACTGCCGCTGACCGGCGACGACGGCAGCGCGATCGTGGAGTTCTGCTACCTCGCCCTGCTGCTCATGATCCCCCTCACCTACGCGGTGCTGACCGTCTTCCGGCTGCAGGCGGCGTCCTACGCGGTGGCCGCCGCGACGCGGGAGGCCGGGCGTGCCTTCGTGCTGACCGAGGGCACCGACCCGCAGGCCGCGGCCTTCGCCGGCGCCCGGGTCGCGGCCGGGGACCACGGCCTCGAGCTGACGCCGGAGCAGCTCACCCTCGACTGCCGCCCCGACCCCGCCTGCCCGCTCACCCCCGGCCTGCAGGTCGACGTCCGCGTGACCGTGCAGGTCCCCCTGCCCCTCGTCCCGGCCGTGCTGGACGGGGTGGCGCCCGCATCGGTCGCCGTGTCCGGCCGGCACGTGGAGGTCGTCGACCGGTTCCGGCGGGCCGAGACCCGGTGACCGGCGTGCCGTCCCGGGCCACGCGCCGCGGCGATGACGGGCAGCTGCTGCTGCTGGTCCTGGGCTGCACGCTGATCGTGGCGTTGCTCCTGACCGTCGTGGTCGACGCCAGCCGGGTGTTCCTCGCTCAGCGGGCGCTCTCGGGGGCGGCTGACGCCGCCGCCCTCGCCGGTGCCGACGCGGTGGACGAGGCCGCCTTCTACGACCACTCCGACGACGTCGCGGACGGCGGTGGGGCCGGGGAAGTGCGCGAGCTCGTGCCGCTGGACGACGCGGCCGCCCGGCAGGCCGTCGACGGCTACGTCACCGCGGCCGGCCTGCCCGCCCGCTTCGAGGACCTTGTCGTCTCGACCGCTCTGGGCAGCGGTGGGACCTCGGTCACCGTCACCTGCTCGGCGCGGGTGCGGCTGCCGTTCGTCAATGTCGTGTCCACCGGGCACGCCGGCGGCTACCCGGTGTCGGTCTCCGCCAGCGCCCGCTCCCCGCTGCGCCCCTGACGCCGGATCTTCCGGTCACGTAGCCTCGATCGTCGTGGCAGCGATAGACGTCTCCGAAGAGCTCAAGGATCTCGACGCGACCCTGACCTCCGTCGAGGCGGTCGCCCAGCCCGACCGCCTGCGGGCCGAGGTCGCGCAGCTCAACGAGCAGGCCGCGGCGCCCGACCTGTGGAACGACCCGGAGCAGGCGCAGCGCGTCAACCAGCGCCTGTCGTACCTGCAGGGCGAGCTGGGCCGCCTCGAGGCGCTGCGGCGGCGGATCGACGACCTGCCCGTGCTCTTCGAGCTCGCCGAAGCCGAGGACGACGACGCGACCCGCGCCGAGGCACAGCACGAGCTGCAGGCGCTGCGCAAGGCGATCGGGGAGCTCGAGGTGCGCACCCTGCTCAGCGGGGAGTACGACGCCCGGGAGGCGCTGGTCACGATCCGGGCCGAGGCGGGCGGAGTCGACGCCGCCGACTTCGCCGAGATGCTGATGCGGATGTACCTGCGCTGGGCCGAGCGCCACGGCCACAAGGCCGAGGTGTACGACACCTCCTACGCCGAGGAAGCCGGCATCAAGTCGGCGACGTTCCGCGTCGGCGCCCCGTACGCCTACGGGACCCTCTCGGTGGAGCAGGGCACGCACCGGCTCGTCCGGATCTCCCCGTTCGACAACCAGGGGCGCCGGCAGACGTCGTTTGCCGGCGTCGAGGTGGTGCCGGTCGTCGAGCAGACCGACTCGATCGAGGTGCCCGAGGACGAGATCCGCGTCGACGTCTACCGGTCCTCCGGCCCCGGCGGGCAGGGCGTCAACACCACCGACTCGGCGGTGCGCCTCACCCATCTGCCCACCGGCATCGTGGTGTCCTGCCAGAACGAGCGCTCCCAGCTGCAGAACAAGGCGACCGCGATGGCGGTGCTGCAGGCCAAGCTGCTCGAGCGCCGCCGCCAGGAGGAGCAGGCCAAGATCGACGCGCTGCGGGGCGACAGTGCCGGCTCGTGGGGCAACCAGATGCGCTCGTACGTCCTGCACCCGTACCAGATGGTCAAGGACCTGCGCACCGAGTACGAGGTGGGCAATCCGGCGGCCGTCCTCGACGGCGAGATCGACGCGTTCCTGGAGGCCGGCATCCGCTGGCGGCGCCAGGGGCAGCTGGCGGCCTCGCGCTAGGCCGCGCGGGCGGCGGCGAGGGCGGCCGCCAGGGCCAGGCAGGCGAGCAGCGTGAGCAGGACCGCCAGCGCGGCCACCAGGGCCGCGGGCAGCGGCGAGCTCCCGAGCCGGGCCCGGGCGTGCCGGCAGACGGGGCAGCGGCCCTCGGCGACCGGCTGCGCGCACGCGGCGCAGGCCAGGCGGGACCAGATCACCTCGTCCTCCTCGGCACGACACGTCCTCCGGTGAAGCTTCTTCCCAGGATCGGGGAGCCCGACCCGTAGACTCCAACGTCGGCCGGCGCGCCGCCGTGCCCGGCCCGCCCCTCCTGCTCGCCGGCGGCGCCGGCGGCAGCAGGGGGAAGGATGCGATGATCCGCTTCGAGAACGTCACGAAGGTCCACCGGGGTTATACCCGGCCGGCCGTCGAGGCCGTCTCCCTGCACATCGCCAGGGAGGAGTTCGTCTTCCTCGTGGGGCAGTCGGGCTCGGGCAAGTCGACCCTGCTGCGCATGATCCTGCGGGAGGAGCGCCCGACGAGCGGGCGGATCGTCGTGCTCGGCGAGGATCTCGCCCACCTCTCGGCCTGGCGGACCCCGGCGCTGCGTCGGCAGGTCGGCACCGTGTTCCAGGACTTCCGGCTGCTGCCCAGCAAGACCGTGCGCGAGAACGTCGCGTTCGCCCTCGAGGTCATCGGCAAGCCCCGCCGCACGGTGACCGAGGTGGTGCCCGCGGTGCTCGACCTGGTCGGCCTGGCCGACAAGGCCGACCGGCGCCCCCACGAGCTGTCCGGCGGCGAGCAGCAGCGGGTGGCGATCGCCCGGGCGTTCGCCAACCGGCCGGCCGTCCTGCTCGCCGACGAGCCGACGGGCAACCTCGACCCGGCGACGAGCGTCGAGATCATGACGTTGCTCGACCGCATCAACCGCACGGGCACCACCGTGGTCATGGCCACCCACGACGACAGCATCGTCGACTCCATGCGCAAGCGGGTCGTGCAGCTCGAGGACGGGCGGGTGGTGCGCGACCAGGCCAGAGGCATCTACGGCTACGCGTCCTGACCGTACGAGGAGACCATGCGCGCCCAGTTCGTCCTGTCCGAGATCGGCATCGGGCTTCGCCGCAACCTGTCGATGACGGTCGCCGTCGTCGTGACGGTCGCGGTGTCCCTGGTCTTCCTCGGCGCCGCGCTGCTGCTGAACAAGCAGGTCGACGTGCTCAAGGGCTACTGGTACGACAAGATCGAAGTCTCCCTTTTCCTGTGCAACGAGGGTGACCGCCAGCTCTCCTGCGGCGGGCAGGCGGCCAGGCCCGAGCAGCGCGAGCAGGTCGCTGCCGACCTGCGGAGCCTGCCGCAGGTCAAGGAGGTCTACTTCGAGAACCGCGACGAGGCCTACGCGCGCTTCCGGGAGGAGTTCGCCGGCCGGGCCATCGCCGACTCGGTGACGGCCAGCGCGATGCCGGAGTCCTTCCGGGTGAAGCTGCACGACCCCGAGCAGTTCCCGGTCGTCGCCGGCACCTTCGCCGGCCGCGCCGGGGTGGAGTCGGTGCAGGACGAGCGCCGCGTGCTGGACCAGCTCTTCGGGCTGCTCAACCGGCTGCGCCTCAGCGCGCTGCTGATCGCCCTGGTCAACGTGGTCGCCGCCACCCTCATGATCATGAACACGATCCGGTTGACGGCCTTCAGCCGTCGGCGCGAGACCGGGATCATGAAGCTGGTGGGCGCCTCGAACGTCTCCATCCAGCTGCCCTTCGTCCTGGAGGGGGCGCTCGCCGGCCTCGCCGGGGCCCTGCTGGCCTGCGGCGGGATCACCGCGGCCTACCAGTTCTTCGTGGCCGACGGCTGGGCCGAGAGCTCGCCCCTCGGCCGGTTCATCACCTGGTCGCACGTCTGGTCGACGCTGCCGTGGCTGGTGCTTGCCGGCGTCGGACTCTCCGCCGCGGCCAGCTTGCTGACCTTGCAGAGGTACCTTCGAGTCTGACCGCGGAATGCCACCCCGATGGGGGTCCAGTTTCCCGCGGCTCCTGCCGACAGAACTCGCGAACGGCAGATCGTCCCACTCTGCCCCACTCCGAGGAGTTCGTGCTGAGTCTCTACCGGCGCACCGCCTCCGCCCTGGCCCTGACCTCGGTCATCCTCGCCGGCGCGGCGCTGCCCGCGGCCGCGGCCACCGACGACGAGCGGCGCCGCGAGGCGGAGGCGTCCGTGGAGCATCTCCGGGAGGAGATCGAGGAGACCTCGCGCGAGCTCGCTGCCGCGGTGCGCGAGCTCCGGGAGGCCGAGGAGGCGCTCTCGGGAGCCCAGGACGCGGCCCGCGCCGCCCGGGAGCGGCACGAGGAGGCGAAGCGTCGTGACGCCGAGCTGTCGGCACAGCTGGGGGTCGCGGTCGACCAGGAGTTGACCGCCCAGCGGGAGCTGGCGGTCGTCGAGGCCAGCGTGCAGCGCAGCCGCCTGCAGCTGGCCGAGATCGCGCGCACCGCCTATCGCGAGGGCCGCGTGGGCGACCTGACCGCCTATCTGGGCGCTGAGGATCCGCAGGATCTGACCGCGCGTCGGGCCTACACCGAGAGTGCGGCGCAGAGCGAGCGCACCCTGCTGGAGCTGCTGGCCCAGCAGCGCGCCGAGGCCGACCGGCGGCGGGCCGACCTGGAGGCGCGGCGGGTCGAGGTGTCGGCGCTGCGCGCGGAGGCGGCTGCGACCCTGGTCCGGATGGTCGAGCGGGCCCGCGAGGCCGACGACGCCGAGCGCGAGCTGGAGGGCTTGGTCGCCGGCGCGCTCCGGGCGAAGCGGGCGGTGGAGCGCGAGAAGACCCGCGAGGAGCGTCGCCTCGCCGCGATGGAGCGGGAGGCGGAGGCTCTGCAGAGCCGCCTCGCCGACCGCGCCCGGCGCGCCGGCGGCGACCGCCGCCGCGTCAGCGCAGCGGCGCGGGTGGGTGGACTGCTCGCCACGCCGGTGGGCGGCCCGGTGACCTCCGGCTTCGGGATGCGCACCCACCCGGTGACCGGCGTCTTCAAGCTCCACGACGGCACCGACTTCGGTGCCGCCTGCGGCACTGCGGTGACCGCGGCCGCCGACGGCGTCGTCCTCGAGTCCGGATTCAGCGGTGCGTGGGGCAACCGGGTGGTCGTCGAGCACGGCGTCGTCCTGACCGACGGGCGCCGGGTGCACCTGGCCACCTCCTACAACCACCTGAGCACGCGGGCGGTGGGGGCCGGCAGCCGGGTGCGTCGCGGGCAGCACCTCGGCGCCGTCGGCACCACCGGCTACTCCACCGGCTGCCACCTGCACTTCAGCGTGTACGTCAACGGCGCACCCCGCGACCCGGCCGGGTGGCTGTAGCAGCGGCCCTAGACTTCCTCGCCATGTGCGGGGGCATGTGCGGGAGGATGCGGGCATGAAGGAGCGCGGCCGCAAGGTCGTCGCGCAGAACCGCAAGGCACGCCACGACTACGCCATCGAGGACGTCTACGAGGCCGGCCTGGTGCTCACCGGCACCGAGGTCAAGTCGCTGCGCGCGGGACGCGCCTCCCTGGTCGACGGGTTCGCGGTGATCCGCGACGGCGAGGCCTGGCTGCAGAACGTGCACATCCCGGAGTACACCGAGGGCACCTGGAACAACCACGAGCCCCGCCGCACCCGCAAGCTGCTGCTCAACCGGCAGGAGATCCTGCGCCTCATCGGCAAGACGCGGGAGAGCGGGCTGACCCTCGTCCCGCTCAGCCTCTACTTCAAAGACGGCAAGGCGAAGGTCGAGATCGCGCTGGCCCGCGGCAAGCGGACCTACGACAAGCGCCAGGCGCTGGCCGAGAAGCAGGCCTCGCGCGAGGCCCAGCGCGACTTCGCCCGCCGCGGCCGCGGTGAGGACTGAGGTGCCGGATCCGCTCCCCGTGCCCCGCGAGGACCGGGAGGTGCCCACGCTCTGGCAGGCGCTGGGCCTGCCCGGCCTCGTCGACGTGCACGTGCACTTCATGCCCGAGCGGCTGCTCGCGGCCGTCTGGGCCTACTTCGACGCCGCCGGCCCGAGCATCGGGCGCAGGTGGCCGATCAGCTACCGCCTGCCCGAGGACGAGCGGGTGGCGCGCCTGCAGGCGATGGGCGTGCGGGCCTTCCCCGCGCTGTGCTACCCGCACAAGCCGGGCATGTCGGCGGCGCTCAACGACTGGGCCGGCGGATTCGCCGCCCGGGTGCCCGGCTCCGTGCGCTCGGGCACCTTCTTCCCCGAGCCGGAGGCCGTGGCGTACGTAGCGGCAGCTCTCGACGCCGGCGCCCGCATCTTCAAGGCACACGTGCGGGTGGGGGCGTACGACCCGCGCGATCCGCTGCTCGAGGGGGTCTGGGGCCGGCTCGCCGACGCGCAGGTGCCGGTGGTCGTGCACTGTGGGCACGCCCCGGTCGCGGGGGAGACCACGGGGATCGCCCCGATCGCGGCGGTGCTCGCCCGCCACCCGCGGCTGCGCCTCGTCGTCGCCCACCTGGGTGCGCCCGACTACGCCGACTTCCTCGACCTGGCCGAGCGGTACTCCGAGGTGCACCTCGACACCACGCTGGTGTTCACCGGCTTCTTCTCCGCATTCGCCCCCTTTCCCCGCCACCTGCTGCCCCGGCTGGCCGACCTGCGCGAGCGGGTGGTGCTGGGCTCGGACTTCCCGAACCTCCCCCACCCGTACGCCCACCAGCTCGAGGCACTCGTCGAGCTGGACCTCGGCGAGGACTGGCTGCGCGCCGTGCTGTGGGACAACGGCGCCCGGCTGCTGGGGCTGGCGGCCGGACGCGAGCTGCCCGCGCCGCTGGCGGGCTGGTAGGACCAACCGGCAGGACTAATGACGGAGTCAGGCGGGGAGCGGTTCGAGCGGGGATGTCGTGGCCTGACGCAGCAGCGCTCCGAGCTCCTCGGCGGGCATCGGTCGGGCGAGGTGAAAGCCTTGGCCTGTGGTGCAGCCCAGCGCCCGCAGCGCATCGATCTGGTTCTGCTCCTCGATGCCCTCGGCAACGGTGTTGGCGTTCAGGGCGGCCGCGATGTCGATGATGCTGGCGACGAGGGCTGGATTGCTGCCTCCGGTCTGCAGGGCTTGGATGAAGGAGCGGTCGATCTTGACGACGTCGACGGGGAACTGCTGGAGATAGCCCAGGGAGCTGTAGCCCGTGCCGAAGTCGTCGATGGCCAGGCGCACCCCGAGGGCGCGGAGCTGCTCGAGCACCGAGCCGAGCTGGCCGTGCTCGAGCAGCACGCTCTCGGTAATCTCCAGGGTGAGGCTCTGCGCGGGCAGCCCGGTTGCATCGAGGACTCGGATGACGTCGTCGACGAGCCCGGGTTCACGCATCTGCCGCACGGAGAGGTTCACGCTGGCGTACAGCGCCGGGACGGTCGGGTGGGCGAGCTGCCAAGCGCGGACCTGGGCGCAGGCCTGCTCGAGCACCCAAAGGCCGATCGGCACGATCAGTCCGGTCTCCTCGGCGAGCAGGATGAACTCGGCGGGGGAGACCAGGCCCCGGGTGGGATGCTGCCAGCGCAGGAGCGCTTCTACCCCGGTGGTGCGCCCGGTGGCCAGGTCCACCAGGGGCTGGTAGTGCACGAGGAGCTGGTCGCCGGTCAGCGCGTGCGCCAGGTCGGTCTTGAGTTCCAGCGAGTCGATGAGCGTTGCGTGCATGTCGGGATGGAAGAGCGCGACGGTGCCCTTGCCAGCCTGCTTGGCCACGTACATCGCTACGTCCGCGTTGCGCAGCACCGTGTCCGCCGCTGTGCCGTGCCCGGTGGCCACGCCGATGCTGGCCCTTGGAAGCAGCGCGTGGCCGTCGAGGTGGACCGGCGCGCCGAGATCGTCGAGTATCCGCCGGGCCAGGGCGAGCAGCTCCTCCTCGGTGAGGGCGGACTCGACCAGCACCGCGAATTCGTCCCCGCCGAGCCGGGCAGCGGTGTCTTCGGGGCGGACCGCAGCGCGGAGCCGGTCGGCGATCTGCACGAGCAGTGCGTCGCCGCTGGCGTGGCCAAGGCTGTCGTTGACAGTCTTGAAGTCGTCGAGGTCGATGAACAGCACCCCGACGGAGGTCCCCTGCCGGCGGGCCAGCACGCGGCGGAGCCGGTCGATGAGCAGGGTGCGGTTGGGCAGCCCGGTCAGAGCGTCGTGGCCGGCCAGGTGCTCCAGCGCCCGGACCTTGGTGCGCAACTGTTCGGCCAGGTGGTTGAACGCGTAACCCAGGTCGTCCAGCTCGCGCAGCCCGCTGCGGGGCACGGTCTGCTCGTAGGGGCCCTCGGCCATCCGCCCAGCCACGCGCGTCATGCGGTGCAGTCCGCGGCCGACCCGGCGGGTCAGTAGCAGGCCGATCAGCCCGAGCGCGGCCAGCAGGGCGGCGGTGACCGCCACGGCCTGGGTCTGGCGGTGGGCGGAGGCGGCCTCTACATCACCGACGGCAACCAGGGCGAACAGGGTGCCCTCGGCCACCGGCGCGGCCACGACGCGGTAGGACTGTCCGTCCACCTTCACGTGCTCCCCCGCCCGGGCCGGCCCCAGAGCGGGGAGCTGGGCGGCGGGGAGCTGGGCGGCGGGCAGCGTGGAGACCGCGGGGCGACCGGCGTGCTCGAGCACCAGGTGCACTCCGTCGCCCACAGCCGCCGCGCCCAGCGCCTGGCCGTCTAGTAGTGCTTGGTTAGGTCTTACATGGGTGTGCTTCGTGGTGCTGCCATGGGGTGATGACACCGGAGGAGCTGGCCGGGGTGCGCGCCCGGCTGGAGGAGTTCGCCGTGGAGATCTTCACGCC
>JALYMT010000129.1 GCA_030773555.1 Actinomycetota bacterium
GCGCGCCCGGCGCGCCGAGGGCCTGACCGTCGCCGGGCCATGTGCGCAGGGGAGCATCCGGCTTGCCGCGCCCCTCGACGAAGTTGCTGCTCGGGTGCCCCGCGCGCTCGCGGCGATCGGAGCGCGACGAGTGGGCGACGACGGCGACTTCTGTGCAGTGTTCGCCAGAACCGAGTGGTCGATCGCCAGCTGGGGCGAAGACGTGTCCGTGCGCCTGCGCAACGTGGGAGACGCGACCGAAGTGAGCGTTACGTCGAGGCCCACCGAGGCGAACAGCGAGTTGCCGGCTGCCCGCAGCTCCGGCTTTGACTACGGCAAAGGCGCGAAGAATGTGTCAGAGCTGCTCCGCGCCCTGCAGGCCCCGCAATGTCAGAGTCGGGCAGAGCCGGTCTGATCGCGAGTGACGCAGCCGCCGGGCGTGGAAGACCGGCATGGGCCATGATCGGGTGCGCCGCGTAGGACTTGAACCTACAACCCGCGGATTAAGAGTCCGCTGCTCTGCCAGTTGAGCTAGCGGCGCGAGAGGCCAACGCTATCAACGTTGACGAGGGCCCGCCAACGACATCGCCTCTATCGGGCACCGCGTCGCCGGCGGGCCGAGCCCCTAATCGTTGACCTTCTCCCGCCCCTCGGTGGCGGGCGCGCCGTAGACGCCGGAGAGGAATTCGTCGTTCGGCACGTACCCCTCACTCTGGGCCACCTCAGGGTGGTGCAGATCGAAGGCGGGGCTTTCGGACCGGATGCGGGGCAGTGAGGTGAAGTTGTGCCGAGGTGGCGGGCACGACGTCGCCCACTCCAGCGAACGGCCGGTGCCCCATGGATCGTCGACCGTCACTCTCTGGCCGTGCTTGGCGGTGATGTAGACGTTGATCAAGAAGGGGATGGTCGATGCGCCGAGCAGGAAGGCGCCGACCGACGAGATCATGTTCAGCGTCGTGAACCCGTCGGCCGCCAGGTAGTCGGCGTAGCGCCGGGGCATCCCCTGGGCGCCGAGCCAGTGCTGTACGAGGAAGGTGGTGTGGAAGCCGATGAACAGGCTCCAGAAGTGGAACTTGCTCAGCCGCTCGTTGAGGCGCTTGCCTGTCATCTTCGGCCACCAGAAGGTGAAGCCGGCGAACATCGCGAACACCACGGTGCCGAAGACCACGTAGTGGAAGTGCGCCACGACGAAGTAGGAGTCGGTCACCTGCCAGTCCAGTGGCGGAGAGCCGAGGATGACACCGGTGAGGCCACCGAAGAGGAAGGTCACCAGGAAGCCCATCGCCCACAGCATGGGTGACTCGAAGGTGATGGACCCTTTCCACATCGTGCCGATCCAGTTGAAGAACTTGATGCCGGTCGGCACGGCGATGAGGAACGTCAGGAAGGCGAAGAACGGCAGCATCACCGCGCCGGTGGGGAACATGTGGTGCGCCCACACCGTGACCGACAGCGCCGTGATCGCGAGCGTCGCGAAGATCATGCCGCGGTAGCCGAACAGCGGCTTGCGGCTGAAGACCGGAATGATCTCGCTGATGATGCCGAAGAACGGCAGCGCGATGATGTAGACCTCGGGGTGCCCGAAGAACCAGAACAGGTGCTGCCAGAGGATCGGACCCCCGTTGGCGGGGTCGTAGATGTGCGTGCCGTACTTGCGGTCGGCCTGCAGGGCCAGCAGGGCGGCGGCGAGCACCGGGAACGCGATCAGGACGAGCACCGAGGCCAGCAGGATGTTCCAGGTGAACAGGGGCATCCGCAGCATCGTCATGCCGGGTGCCCGCATGCAGAAGATCGTGGTGACGAAGTTGACAGCGCCCAGGATGGTGCCGAACCCGCCGAGCGTCAGGCCCATCACCCAGAGGTCGGAGCCGATGCTGGGGGAGAACGCGGCCAGCGACAGCGGGGTGTAGGCGAACCAGCCGAAGCTCGCAGCGCCCTGCGGGGTCAGGAACCCACTGATCGTGATGAGCCCGCCGAAGAGGAACAGCCAATAGCTCAGCTGGTTGAGCCGAGGAAAGGCGACGTCGGGCGAGCCGATCTGCAGCGGCATGATGACGTTGCCGAAGCCGACGAACAGGGGCGTGGCGAACAACAGCAGCATGATCGTGCCGTGCATCGTGAACAGCTGGTTGTACTGCTCGGCGCTGACGACCTGCAGGCCGGGGCGGGCCAGCTCGGCGCGGATCAGCAGCGCGAGGATGCCGCCGAAGGCGAAGAAGAAGAACGAGGTGATCAGGTAGAGGTAGCCGATCACCTTGTGGTCGGTGGAGGTGATCCACCGCACGATGATGTTGCCCGGCCGGTGCTGGCGCACAGGCGCCAGCGGGCTCTGGACCGCGGCAGCGGGTTCGAGGGTGCTGACCACTGTTCGCTTTCCTTTGTCGGCGGTGCGGCGAAGTCGCCGCCGGGCCGGGAGCCGGCGCTTCTTCTTCTCTTGGGGGGAGCGTACGCGGAACCAGCCGTAGGGCAAGCCGCGCGACGAGTCGGGGGAACCGAAGTGCGGACACGGCAGCCAGCGGCGACCGTAGGGGAGTGACGTCTCCGTACACCAACCCGCAGCTGCGCGAGCGGCTCAAGGCCGAGATCCTCGCCGGCGACCGGGGCGGGCGACCCGGTCAGTGGAGCGCGCGCAAGGCCCAGCTGCTCGCGAGGGAGTACGCCAGGGCCGGCGGCGGCTACACCACCGACAAGGCGCACGAGAGCGAGGCGGCCCGCTCACTCGACGAGTGGACGGCCGAGGAGTGGACGACGCGCGACGGGTCCGGCCACGCCCGCCACGGCGCCGAGACCGCCCGCTACCTCCCCAAGGACGCGTGGGCGCAGCTCCCCCGGGAGGAGGCGGAGGCGACCGATCGCCGCAAGCGGGAGGCCTCGCGGCGCGGGCAGCAGTTCGTGGCCAACACCCCGGGTGCGCGGGCGGCCGGCGCCGAGATCCGCGAGCGGCCCGATGCGCAGCCACTGCCGGGATACGACGGCCTCACGGTGGCCGAGGTCCGCGATCGGGTCGCCGATCTCGACCCGCCCGCCCTCCAGTACGTGCTCGACTACGAGCGGGCCCACGCGGGGCGTATGACGCTGGTGACCCACCTCGTACGGATGCTGCGGGCCGCACAGGAGCGGGCAGAAGGGTGAGTGACGGGGCTCGAACCCGCGACAACCGGGACCACAACCCGGTGCTCTACCTGCTGAGCTACACCCACCGTGGCCGCCGGGAACCGGCGGACGCCAGCAGTGTAGCGGCGGGGCGCCTCAGCCGGCAGCGACGTCGGGGCTCTCCGCCGTCCCCGACAGCCGCTGGGCCAGCAGCTTCGCGGCCGAGCTGCTCGGCCCCGGCTGGGCGACGAAGATCGCCTCCCGGTAGTACCGGAGCTCGGTGATGCTCTCCCGGATGTCGGCCAGCGCGCGGTGGCCCCCGGCCTTCTTTGGGCTGTTGTAGTAGGCCCGGGGATACCAGCGGCGGGCCAGCTCCTTGATGCTCGACACGTCGACCATCCGGTAGTGCAGGTGCGCGTCCAGCGCGGGCATGTCGCGAGCGAGGAAGCTCCGGTCGGTCGCGATGCTGTTGCCGGCCAGCGGAGCCCGGCGCGCCTCGGGCACGTACGCCAGGAGGTAGTCGAGGACCCGCTGCTCGGCGTCGGCGAGGGAGATTCCGTCGTCCAGGGCGCTCAGCAGGCCGGAGGCGGTGTGCATCTCACGCACGACGGGCGGCATGGACGCCAGCGCCTCGGCCGGCGGGCGGACGACGACGTCGACCCCCTCGCCCAGGATGTGCAGGTCGGAGTCGGTCACGAGCGCCGCGATCTCGACCAGGGCGTCCCGTCCGAGGTCCAGCCCGGTCATCTCGCAGTCGATCCACACCAACCGGTCGCTCATGGGCCCACACCCTAGAAGGCGGCCTCGCGGAGGCGCGCCCGGCAGGGATCGAACCTGCGACCAATGGATTAGAAGTCCATCGCTCTATCCGCTGAGCTACGGGCGCCGCAGCGACCAGGGTAACGACGGGTCGCTGCGGCGGGGCCGGAACAGGCGGTGGCCCTCCCCATGGAGGAACAGCCGCACGCGGACGACCAGTCAGGAGGGTCAATTGCTCCGAATCCCCGGCGGGGAGAATCCGTCCAGGGGGAGGGGCGCGATGCAGCCTGCGGTGGGGGAGAAGCTGGCCGGTCGGTATCGGCTGGTCCGGCTGCTCGGGCGCGGAGGCATGGCCGACGTGTTCGAGGCCGCCGACGACGTCCTCGGCCGGCGCGTCGCCGTCAAGGTCTTCCGCCCCGGTGTCCATCCCGCGGGCAGCGAGGTGCGCCAGCAGACCGAGATCCGTACGCTCGCCGCGCTCAACCATCCCCGGATCGTGACCGTGTACGACGCGGGCGCCGACGACGGCATGGCGTACGTGGTGATGCAGCTGGTGGAGGGCCGTTCGCTCGCTGATGCGTGCGGGCAGGGGTCACTCACCGCGCCGGCCGAGGTCGCCCGCATCGGCGCAATGCTGGCCGAGGCCCTTGCCCACGTGCACGCCCGCCGGTTCATCCACCGCGACGTGAAGCCGGCGAACGTGCTCCTCGATGCCGACGGCGCGGTCTATCTCAGCGACTTCGGGATCGTCCGCCTCCTCGACGCCTCCCGCTTGACCGCCACCGGACTGGTGGGCACGGCGGCCTATCTCGCCCCGGAGCAGGTACGAGGGCAGGACGTCACCCCTGCTGCCGACGTCTACTCCCTGGGGCTGGTGCTGCTGGAGTGCCTGAGCGGGCAGCGGGAGTATCCGGGTGCCTCGGTGGAGGCCGCCCTGGCGCGACTGTCGCGCCAGCCCCGCATCCCTTCCGGCCTGCCCCGCGGCTGGCGCGACCTGCTGATGGCCATGACGGCCGCGGACCCGTACGAGCGGCCGACCGCCGAGCAGGTGATCGAGCCGCTGCGCCGGCTCGCGGTCGCCGCCGAGCCCGTGCGCGCCGAGCCCGCGGACGCGGATCCGCAGCGGACGGCGCGGCTGCCGGTCGTCCCGACCAGACCAACGGTCCGGCGGTCCGGGAGCCCGATGCTGGTGGCCGCCATGCTCGTCGTCCTGCTGCTGGTGGGCGTCGTCGCGGCGACGGCGAGCTACCGGCAGGGTGACCGGGCTCGCGACCGCGACGCGCCGACGGCGCCTCCGGGCCTCGACCGGTTGCCCGCCGACCTCGACGAGCTGCGTGACGCGGTGTGGCGGTGACCGGCAGGGCGGCGATCGTGACCGAGGTGCTGCACGGCGTCGTTCTCGTCGGCTGTGGCGGCGAGCAGGGCATCCCGTCCGACGTCGCCGAGGACCTGGAGCGCCGCGTCGCGCGGATCTCCACCTCGGTCGAGAAACGCTCCTACGGCGGAGGTCCAGCAGCAGCTCGACGAGCTCGTCGCGGAGGTGGCACAGGCGCGAGCGGACGGCGCCCTGACACCCGAGCGGGCGACGCGGATCCGGGGCGCGGCCGACGCCGTGGGCCAGGATCTCCGGGTAGCTCGCTCGGGCGCTCGCGACGCGGCCTCGTCCGCACCCCGTCCGACGTCCTCGACGTCCTCGCCGCGACCTGACGACGACAGGGAGGACCGTGACAAGGGCAAGGACGGCAAGGGCGAGGGCGAGGGCAGCAAGGGCGAGGACGACAAGGGCGAGGGCGGCAAGGGCGAGGACGACTGACGGGGCGCGCGTTCGGGGCGGCGCGGGGCGGGGAGAAGCACCGACGTGACGACGGGGCAGCATCGGGACCTGGCTTCGGGGGTCCCCGTGCAGGACGGTCCGGGGCGAGCGGACCTGCTGGGCGCGCTCACGGCCCTGCGTGACGCGGTCGCGCGGGTGGCCCTGCCGCTGGCCGCACCGGGCGTGGAGGACGCCCGGCGGGCGCAGCGGGAGCTGGTCGGGCAGCTCGATGACTACGTGCTGCCCCGGCTGTGGTCCATCGACGCGCCGCTGCTCGCGGTGGTCGGTGGGTCGACAGGGGCGGGGAAGTCGACGCTGGTCAACTCGCTGGTGGGGCGCCCGGTCAGCAGCGCGAGCGTGCTGCGGCCGACCACGCGCGGACCCGTGCTGGTGCACGCACCCGCTGACGAGCGGTGGTTCACCGACCGGCGCATCCTGCCCGGCCTGGCCCGGGTCACCGGCAGTCCCGACGCGCGCGGCGGCGACGCGCGCTCGCTGCACCTGGTCGCCGACCCGGGCCTGACTCCCGGGCTCGCGCTCCTCGACGCCCCCGACATCGACTCCGTGGTCACGGCCAACCGGGAGCTCGCCGCCCAGCTGCTGGCCGCCGCCGATCTGTGGGTCTTCGTGACCACCGCCGCGCGCTACGCGGACGCGGTGCCGTGGGACCTGCTGCGCGACGCCAGCGGGCGCAGCGCGGCCGTCGGGGTCGTACTCGACCGGGTGCCGCCGGAGGCGATGGCGGAGGTCCGCGACCACCTCGCGGGCATGCTGCGCGCCCAGGGACTGGGGGAGGCGCCCCTGTTCGTCGTGCCGGAGACCGCCCCCTCGAGCGGGCTCCTGCCGCCGCCCGCGGTGGAGCCGGTGCGCGGGTGGCTGCGCGAGCTGGCAGGCGACGCCCAGGCGCGCGCCGTCGTGGTGCGCCGCACCCTCGACGGGGTGCTCGACTCGTTCCGCCAGCGGGTGCCCGCGCTGGCGGCCGCCGTCGAGGGGCAGGAGCGGGCGGCGGGTCGGCTGCGCAGCGGGGTGGTCCTGGCGTACGACGACGCCATCCGCGCCGTCGACGAGGCGTTGCGCGGTGGGTCGCTGCTGCGCGGGGAGGTGCTGGCGCGCTGGCAGGAGTTCATCGGGACCGGGGAGCTGCTGCGCGGGCTGGAGTCGCGCATCGGGCAGCTCCGTGACCGGCTCACGGCCGCCGTCCTCGGCCGCCCGGCTCCGGCTCACCAGCTCGAGGTGGCGCTCGAGACCGGGGTCGAGTCGCTGATCCGCGCCGAGGCCGACCGCGCCGCCGAGCGGGCGGTCACCCTCTGGCGCGGCGACGCCGCCGGCGCCGTGCTCCTGGAGAGCGCGCCCGGCCGGCTCGACGGGGCCTCCGCGGAACTCCCCGAGCGGGCCTCCCGGCTGGTTCGCGACTGGCAGCAGGGGGTGCTCCAGCTCGTACGCGACCAGGGCCAGGCGAAGCGGTCGACGGCCCGCCTGCTCTCCTACGGCGTCAACGGCGCCGCCCTGGTGGTCATGGTCGCCGTGTTCGCGCACACCGGCGGGCTGACCGGCGGCGAGGTCGCCGTGGCCGGCGGGGCGTCCGCGCTCAGCCAGAAGGTGCTCGAGGCCCTGCTGGGCGACCAGGCGGTGCGCGACCTGGCGGCGGCGGCCCGCGCCGACCTGCGTACCCGGGTCGCATCCCTGCTCGACGGCGAGCGCGCGCGGTTCCTCGACCTGTTGAACACCGCGGGGGTCGGCGACGTCGACCCGGCGGACCTGATCGCCGCCCAGCGCCTCGTCGAGCGGTCGCGATGAGCACGGGTCTGACCGAGCGCCTGAGTCTGCGCCGGCGCGGTCGCGAGCTGCCCGAGCGGCTCGAGGCGCTGCGCGAGGTCGTCGAGCTCGGCGACGGACGTCTGCCCGCGGAGCCGTTGGCCGAGGCCCGCGGGGTGCTGGCGCGCGCCGGCGAGCGGCTGCAGCTCTCCGGCGAGCACACCGTGGTCGCCCTGGCGGGGGCGACCGGCAGCGGCAAGTCCTCCCTGTTTAACGCCCTCACCGGCCAGGAGCTCTCCCAGGTGGGGGTTCGCCGGCCGACGACGTCGCAGGCGCACGCCGCCGTGTGGGGGCCGAACGAGGCGGTGGGCCCGCTGCTCGCCTGGCTCGGTGCTTCCCGCTGGCACGCGGTCGACGCCGTCGACGGCACCGGGGCCCGCGAGCTGCCCGGGCTGGTCCTGCTCGACCTGCCCGACCACGACTCCACCGAGCAGGCGCACCGGCTCGAGGTCGACCGGCTCGTGGAGCTGGTCGACCTGCTCGTGTGGGTCGTCGACCCGCAGAAGTACGCCGACGCGGCGCTGCACGAGCGCTACCTCAGGCCGCTGGCCGGCCACGGGGCCGTCACCGTCGTCGTCCTGAACCAGGTCGACCGCCTCGATCCGGCCGCCGCCGAGCAGTGCCTCGCCGACCTCCGCCGTCTGCTGGCCGACGACGGCCTCGCCGACGCGCGGGTGCTGCCGGTCTCGGCGCGGACCGGGGCGGGGCTGCCGGAGCTGACCGCCCTGCTCGCCGACGCGGTGCGCCGCCGGGAGGCGTTCACCGACCGGCTCTCCGCCGACGTCACCCGCGTCGTCGGCGCGCTCGCCCCACGCGTCGGCGCGGAGGGCGGCGAGATCGACGACCGGGAGCGGGCGCACCTCGTCGACGCC
>JALYMT010000130.1 GCA_030773555.1 Actinomycetota bacterium
GACTTCGACGCGGCCGGTATCACATACGAGCACCGCCTCATCGACGACATGGTGGCCTCCGCGCTCAAGTGGGAGGGCGGCTACGTCTGGGCCTG
This sequence comes from Actinomycetota bacterium, assembly GCA_030773555.1. Classification (GTDB taxonomy): domain Bacteria; phylum Actinomycetota; class Actinomycetes; order JALYMT01; family JALYMT01; genus JALYMT01. The sequence continues at coordinate 96 of JALYMT010000130.1, forward strand.
CAAGAACTACGACGGCGACGTGCAGTCCGACATCGTCGCGCAGGGCTTCGGCTCGCTCGGGCTGATGACCTCGGTGCTGATGACCCCCGACGGCCGTACGGTCGAGGCGGAGGCCGCACACGGCACCGTCACCCGTCACTTCCGCCAGCACCAGCAGGGCAAGCCCACCTCCACCAACCCGCTCGCCTCGATCTACGCCTGGACCCGCGGGCTCGCCCACCGGGGCAAGCTCGACGACACTCCGGAGGTCACCCGCTTCGCGGAGAAACTCGAGCAGGTCTGCGTCGAGACCGTCGAGGGCGGGCAGATGACCAAGGACCTGGCGCTGCTCATCAGCAAGGACACCCCGCACCTGAACACCCAGGACTTCCTCGCCGCGCTGGACGAGAACCTCCAGAAGAAGATGGCCGACTGATTGCCTCGCCGCCCGGCGTCGCGGCCCCGTGGGTGGCGCGCTCGGCGGAGCAACGATGTGACTGTCTGCGACGGGACGGAACTAGACTCGGCGAGGCGCGGCGCCTGCTGGGCACGGGAGGGAGAACGTCCGATGACCCAGGCTCAGCAGCCCCACGTCCACGAGCACGAGGGCGCGGTGCATGAGCACGCGCATCTGGAGCACGACCACGAGCACGCCGAGCACGAGCACGACCACGACCACGACGGGGTCGCGCACCGCCACCAGCACATGCACCAGCAGGAACTGACCGAGGACCACGAGCACAGCCACGCCTGACCGGAGCCGTGCTCGCCGGCCCGCTCGGGCCCGCAGCAGGCGCTCGGGCTGCACCTGCGGGCGCCCCGAGCGGCCGGGTCAGGCCTCGCCCATCACGAGGCCCTCAATGGTGTGCGCCTGCACGATCGGCTCGAGCTCGTCGACGACCCGGCAGGTGAGGCGGGCGCGGGCCTGCTCGGGCAGCGCCTCGTAGTAGGCGCGGGTGACCTGCAGGTCGTGCCACTCGTCGTGCCCGGCGCCGGGGGCGTGCACCCCGAGCACCAGCACGGGGCGGGCAACGTCCGAGCGGCTCGCCGTGCCGCGGTGCAGGGTCAGGGCGGAGCGGGCCGAGAGGTCGCCGACCTGCGGCATCTTCGCCTGGGCCAGGGCCTGGTAGCGGGGCCAGCTCTCCCGCGGGGGGAACATGCCGTGGTCGAAGTCCTCGCCCTGCTCCCACTGCGTGCCCGGCGCGATCTCGAAGGGCCCCATCTCGGGCACCACGTCGACCGTGGTCAGGTTGAACGCCAGCGAGTCGAGCCGGCGATCCCGGTAGGTGACCGGCATTGAGCGGAAGTCACGGTGCCACGGCTGGTTCTGCGCACCGGGGAACGGCGTGTCGAACCCGATCTCCACGACCCGGTAGTCCGGCCCGAGAGTCGCCTCGCACACGGCGACGACCCACGGATGGGTGACCAGGTCGACGAAGCCGTGCAGCCGCTCCGGGTGGATCTCCACGTACCACCGCTTCGGGCCCCGGCCGACGGCGCCTCCGGGGCGGGCGATGGCCTCCTCGAAGAGCACATCGATGTCCTCGCGGACCTGCTGCACCCACGCCCGGGGAAAGGCGCCCTTGAGCCCGGTGATGCCGTCGCCGTAGAGGGCGTCCACCACGGCCGCGGTCTCGTACGGACCCACTCGCGCCTGCGTGAGCATGCTCCCGGTACCTCCCGGAACTAAGGGTGACCTTCCTGGTGCCTACGGTAAGGGCAGGACTTCCGGGATGGCGGGATGCGCCGCCGAGCAACTCCACGCATCGTGGAAATTTCCACGGGGAGTGGAGTCGCTCGGCGGACGAAGCCCGCGGGTGCGCGACTGTCCACAGGCGGGGCGGGCGGTCAGCCGAGGCGGCGCGCCCCGTCGCTGGGCACGGCGACGAACGTTCGCGGCTCGAGCCAGCCCGAGGCGGCGAACGCCTTTTCCACCGCGGCGGTCACCGGGGCGAGGTCGGCCTCGGGCACGAGCGCGATCGCCGAGCCGCCGAAGCCGCCGCCGGTCATCCGGGCGCCCAGGGCGCCGGTGCCGATCGCGACCTCGACTGCGGTGTCGAGCTGCGGGACCGAGATCTCGTAGTCGTTGCGCATCGAGGCGTGCGAGGCGGTGAGCAGGGGCCCGGTCGACCGGACGTCCCCGCCGCGCAGCAGGCGGACGACCTGCAGCACCCGGTCGTCCTCGGTCACGACGTGGCGCACGCGGCGGCGCTGCACCGGGTCGTCGAGCTTGGCGAGGGCGTCGTCGAGGTCGGCTAGCGCCACGTCGCGCAGCGCGGGCACGCCCAGGGTCCGCGCCGCGTCCTCGCACATGCGCCGGCGCTCCCCGTAGCCACTCTCGGTGTGAGCGTGGGAGACCCGGGTGTCGACGACCAGGACGCGCAGGCCCAGCGCGTCGAGGTCGAGGGGGACGCGCTCGACCTCGAGGGAGCGGCAGTCGAGGAAGACCGCCTCGCCGGCCCGGCCGAACATGGCGGCCATCTGGTCGAGCATCCCGGTGGGGGCGCCGACGAAGTCGTTCTCGGCGCGCCGGGCCAGCGCCGCCTGCTCGGCGCGGGGCAGCCCGAGGCCGAGCAGGTCGTCGAGGGCGTGCACGACGGCGCACTCCAGCGCCGCCGACGAGGACAGCCCGGCCCCGGTGGGGACGTCGCCGTCGAGCACCAGGTCGGCCCCCGGCACCCGGTGCCCCGCCTCGCCGAGCGCCCACACCACGCCGGCGACGTACGCGCCCCAGCCGGGCACGGCCCCCGGGGTGAGGGCCGCGACGGGGATCTCCAGGGGTTCCGCGGGGACCTGCACCGACCGGGCCCGCAGCGGCCCGTCCTCGCGCAGCCGCACGGCGGCCCGGGCCCGCAGGGACAGCGCGAACGGCAGCACGAAGCCGTCGTTGTAGTCGGTGTGCTCGCCGATCAGGTTGACGCGCCCGGGCGCGGCCCACACACCGGTCGGCGAGTCGCCGTACGCGTCGGCGAAGCTCTGCTGGATCACCGGCTCGGGGCGGCGTCGCGCAGCATCTGGGCGGCGATCTCGGGGGCGATGTCGTTGATGAAGACCCCCATGGCCGACTCGGAACCCGCCAGGTACTTCAGCTTGCCGGCGCTGCGGCGGATCGAGAAGAGCTGCAGGTGCAGGTGCGCCAGGTCGCGGTCGGGATGCCCAGGCACCGGCGCCTGGTGCCAGGCGGAGATGTAGGGCATCGGGGAGTCGAAGAGCCCGTCGAAGCGGCGCAGCAGGTCGAGGTAGACCGCGCAGAAGTCGGCCCGCTCGTCCTCGTCGAGAGCCGGCAGGTCGGGGACGGCGCGGTTGGCGTACAGGTGCACCTCGAACGGCCACCGGGCGGCGGCAGGGACGAAGGCCGTCCAGTGCGCGCTGCGGGACACGACCCGCTCGCCCGCCTCCTGCTCGCCCGCGAGGACGTCGGCGAACAGCGAGCGCCCGGTGCGCTGGCGGTGGCGGCGGGCGGAGTCGAGCATGCGCCGGGTCCGCGGAGTGAGGAACGGGTAGGCGTAGATCTGCCCGTGCGGGTGCGACAGGGTGACCCCGATCTCCTCGCCCCGGTTCTCGAAGCAGAACACCTGCTCCACCCCGGGAAGTGCGCCCAGCTCCGCGGTACGGTCGGCCCACGCCTCGAGGACCGTACGCACCCGGGTCGGAGGCAGGTGGGCGAAGGAGAGGTCGTGGTCGGGGGTGAAGCAGACCACCTCGCAGCGGCCGACATCGCTGGCCAGCGACGGGAAGCGGTTCTCGAACACGACGACGTCGTAGTCGGCGGAGGGGATCTCCGTCTGGCGGCCGTCGCGGGAGGGGTCGAGGGGGCACTCGGTGGTGGGGGGCAGGTGGGTGCGCCCCTGCCGGTGCGAGGCGACGACCACCGGCTCGTCCAGGATCGGGTCGTGGCGGACCTCGGAGCGCAGGATCCCCTGCGGCAGGTCCCGCGGGTCGTGCAGGGTGCGCACCGCGTCGTCGGACTCGTCGAAGTAGAGAAGCTCCCGGCCGTCAGCCATGCGCGTCACGGTCTTCTTCAACGGATCGTCCTGAGGGGGGCCGGGAGGTGGGGGAGAGGCTGCTTGCCGCCAGTGTCGCAGGTGCTCGCCCTACCCTGGGGAGCATGGACCCTGTCGGCGTGCCGTGACCGGCACCCTGCTCAATATTGGGTTCGTCCTCGTCTTCATCCTCATCGGCGCCGTCTTCGCCGCCTCGGAGACGGCCCTGGTGTCGCTGCGGGAGAGCCAGGCCCGGGCGCTGGCGGAGCGGGGCCGGCGGGGGAAGAAGGTCGCGCAGCTGCATGCCGACCCCAACCGCTTCCTCGCCGCGGTGCAGGTCGGGGTCACGCTGGCCGGCTTCCTGTCGGCGGCCTTCGGCGCCTCGACGCTGGCCGGCGACCTGGCCCCGATCCTCGTCCGGTGGGGACTGCCCGAGGGCGCCGCGGGCCTCACCGCCCTCGTCGTGGTCACGCTGATCATCTCGTACTTCTCCATCGTGCTGAGCGAGCTCGCGCCCAAGCGGCTCGCGCTGCAGCGCGCCGAGGGGCTCGCGCTGCTCGTCGCGCCCGCTCTCGACCGGCTCGCCCGCTTCTCCCGGCCGCTGCTGTGGCTGCTGTCGAAGTCGAGCGACCTCGTCGTCCGCGCGGTCGGTGGCGACCCCTCCGCCGCGCGCGACACCATCAGCGAGGAGGAGCTGCGCGACCTCGTCGTCGCCCACCAGGCCCTCGGCGGGGAGGAGCGCCGGCTCATCGGCGAGGTCTTCGAGGCGGGGGAGCGGCGGTTGCACGAGGTGATGCTGCCCCGCACTGAGGTCGACTTCCTCGACGCCTCCACGCCGGTCTTCAAGGCCGCCCGCGACGTCGCCGCCAAGCCGCACTCGCGCTATCCCGTCGTCCGTGGCTCGCAGGACGACGTCGTCGGCTTCGTGCACGTCCGCGACCTGTTCGACCCCGCCATGGCGGGCCGCTCCGTACGGGTCGGTGAGCTCGCCCGCGACGTGCTGCTGCTGCCCGGCACCGTGCAGATCCTGCCCGCGCTCTCGGAGATGCGCCGGCAGGGCCAGCACCTGGCGATGGTCCTCGACGAGTACGGCGGCACCGACGGCATCGTCACCCTCGAGGACCTCATGGAGGAGCTCATCGGGGAGATCCACGACGAGTACGACGTGCCGGAGGCCACCACCCGGCTGCTGCGCGGCGGCGACGTCGAGGTCGACGGCCTGCTGAACTCCTCCGACTTCGCCGAGCAGACCGGCATCGAGCTGCCCGAGGGACCGTACGAGACGGTGGCCGGCTTCCTCATGCACGAGCTGGGACGGGTGCCGGAGGTGGGTGACACCGTGACGGCGCTGGAGCACACGTTCAAGATCACCGAGCTCGACGGGCGGCGGGTTGCGCGGGTCCTGCTGACCCCCCTGGCCACCGACGACGGGTCCGCGGGCGATCCTCCTCCCGCGGGGGAGGAGCCGGACGCGTCGTCGGCCGCCGCGGTGCCGGCTGACGGCGGCGCGCACGTCATGGAGCCGGGCCGGGAGCGGGCGCCCTCGCGGTGACCCCGACCGGCCCCGCGCAGCCGTAGCATCGGAATCCGTCCGCCCGCTCCGGGTTGCGAAGAAGGGACGTCATGGCCCGCCCGCGTGTGCTCTCCGGCATCCAGCCGACGGCCGACTCGATGCACGTCGGCAACTATCTGGGGGCCGTACGGCAGTGGGTGGCCCTGCAGGAGACCCACGACGCGTTCTACTGCATCGTCGACCTGCACGCGATCACGGTCGAGCACGATCCCGAGGCGCTGCGCCGGCGTACCCGGCTCTACGCCGCGCAGTTCCTCGCCGCCGGCATCGACCCCGAGCGGAGCACGCTGTTCGTGCAGAGCCACGTCCCCGAGCACCCGCAGCTGGCCTGGGTGCTGAGCTGCCTCACCGGCTTCGGTGAGGCCAGCCGCATGACCCAGTTCAAGGACAAGTCGGCGCGCCAGCAGCGGGCGTCGGTGGGGCTGTTCACCTATCCGGTCCTGCAGGCCGCGGACATCCTGCTCTACCGCACCGACCGGGTGCCCGTCGGCGAGGACCAGCGCCAGCACCTCGAGCTGACCCGCGACCTGGCCCAGCGCTTCAACGGCCGCTTCGGGGCGACGTTCGTGGTGCCCGAGCCGCACATCGTGCCCGCCGTGGCCCGGGTCACCGACCTGCAGGAGCCGACGGCGAAGATGAGCAAGTCCGCCTCGACGCCCGGTGGCATCCTCGAGCTCCTCGACGACCCGCGGGCGGCGGCGAAGAAGATCCGCGCCGCCGTGACGGACACCGGCCGGGAGGTGCGCTTTGACGAGGCCGAGAAGCCGGGCGTCAGCAACCTGCTGACCATCTTCTCCGCGTTGGCGCAGCGCCCTGTGCCCGAGCTCGAGCGGGCCTACGAGGGCCGGGGATACGGTGACCTGAAAAAGGACCTGGCAGAGGCGTACGTGCAGTGGGTGACCCCGTTCCGGGAGCGCACCCGCGCCTACCTCGAGGACGCCGAGTCCCTCGACGCGATCCTCGCCCGCGGCGCCGAGCGGGCCCGGGCGGTGGCGGGCGAGACGTTGGCGGCGGTCTACGACCGGGTGGGATTCGTGCCCGCCAAGCGCTGACGCGCCGATCCCCAGCGGTTCCGGTGCTCGGTAGGGTTCCCGCATGCCCGCCTTCGTCGACCGTGCCAAGAACCGCTTCGCCGAGCTGCGTCGCCGTCACGTCTGGCTCGACCGCGTGGTGCGCATGCAGCAGCACTACAGCAAGGCGCGCGGCAGCCAGCTGGCCGGGGCCATCACCTACTTCAGCTTCCTGTCGCTGTTCCCCCTCATTGCGATCGCGTTCGCGGTGCTCAGCTACGTCGTGCTCTACTACCCCGACGCCCGGGCCCAGGTCGACAGCTTCCTGACCGAGAACCTGCCGGGCCTCGTCGGCACCGGGCCCAACCAGCTGAACGTCAACGACATCGCCGCCGCCGGATCCGCCCGGGTGAGTGCCGGCGTCGCGGGGATCGCCGGCCTGCTCTACTCCGGCCTCGGCTGGCTGGACGCGCTGCGCGAGTCGCTGCGGCAGATGTGGGCGGTGGAGCCCGGCGGCGGCAACGTCATCGTGAAGAAGATCAAGGACGTCTTCCTCCTGATCCTGCTCGGCGGCGCCGTGCTTGTCACCACCGCGCTGTCGAGCATCGCGAGCAACCTCAGCGTGCAGGTGCTGGGGGCCCTCAACCTGGGCACCGGCACGGTCGCCACCCTGCTGCTGCGCCTGCTGACCGTCGCCTTGGCCGTGCTGGCCAACACGATCATCTTGACGATCATCTTCGCCCGGCTGCCCGGGCACCGGCTGCCCTGGAAGAACATGCTGACCGGCGCCCTGCTCAGCGCCGTGGGCATCGAGATCCTCAAGCAGGTCTCGACGCTGATCATCGGCAACACCACGAAGAACCCCGTCTACGGCACGTTCGCCGTGATCATCGCGCTGCTCGTCTGGTTCAACTTCATGGCCCGCGTGGTGATGTACGGCGCCGCGTGGGCGGTCGTCGGCCCGGTGCCGACAGTGGAGGCGCAGGTCGCCGCCGAGGGCGAGACCCTCGACGAAGAGGAGGCCGAGGCGGCAAGCGAGGCCAGGGAGCGGGACGGCAGCAAGCCGGTGCCGGTCGGGAAGCCGTACAAGACCAGCACCGGCAAGGCGCCGATCACCACGACCGGCCTGACCCAGAATGCCCGCTCCGACGGTGCCGTCGGCGGCGGGCAGCGGGGGGCCGGGAGCGGGCAGCGCGACGGTAAGGCGCCGGCGAAGGCGGCGCAGGACGGCTCGCAGAGCGGGCTGAGCCTCTCCGCGTTCGCCGGCGTCCTCGCCCTGGTCGCGGCCCGCGGCAAGGCCAGACGGAGATAGCCCGGAGTCTTGCGCGCGCAACCACGGTGCTGGCAGATTGGCCCTTCGCTTCCCTCTCGGGCGCAAGGTGGTGGCATGACGGCACACCTCTCCCGGCGGCTCCTCGCGGAGGCGCTCGGCACGGCCCTGCTCATCGTCTTCGGGCCCGGGTCGGTGGTCGCCGCCCTCGCGCTCGGCGAGGGCAGCCTCGACTACGCGGGGCTGGGCATGATCGCGCTGTCCTTCGGCCTGGTGATCGCCGTGGTCATCTACGCCTTCGGGGCGGTGTCGGGGGCGCACATCAACCCGGTGGTGAGCGTCGCGCTCGCGGCCACGGGGCGCTTCCCGTGGCGGGAGTTGGGTCCTTACATCGCCGCGCAGCTCGCCGGCGCGCTGGTCGGCGGCCTGCTCGTGGTCGCCGCCTTCGGGCGGCGGGCCGCCGACCTGGGTGCCGTGGGCTCGACAGCGCTCGCCGAGGGCGTCGGGGTGCCGCAGGCGCTGGTCGCTGAGGCGCTGGGCACCTTCCTGCTCATGCTGGCCATCATGGGGCTGGCGGTCGACCGGCGCGCGCCCGTCGGCTGGGCGGGCCTGATGATCGGGCTGTCGGTCACCTGCGTGATCCTCGTGGTCGGCCCCCTGACCGGCGCCTCGCTCAATCCGGCCCGCACGCTCGGGCCCTACGTGACCGCCGCGCTGTTCGGCGGCGAGGTGCGCTGGGCCGACCTCCCCGTCTATCTCGTGGGTCCGCTGATCGGCGCCGTCCTGGCCGCCGTCGGCTACGACTTCGTCGCCCAGCCCGAGGGTCCGGAGGAAGGCAGCGACCGGCAGGGCGCGCAGGGCGAGGTCGTCGGCTCCCGCGTCTGACCCGACCCCCACCACCACAGTCCCCGTTAACCAAGAGAAGGAGCAAGCAGATGGCAGGCAACCGCGCGGTGACGTATCTCGGCCCAGGCAAGGTCGAGGTGCGAGAAGTCGACTACCCGAAGCTCGAGCTGCAGAGCGGGCCGGGGGTGCACCCCTCGAACATCGGCCGCAAGGCCCCGCACGGCGTGATCCTCAAGGTGGTCTCGACCAACATCTGCGGCAGCGACCAGCACATGGTGCGCGGGCGCACCACGGCGCCCGAAGGCCTCGTCCTCGGCCACGAGATCACCGGCGAGGTCGCCGAGAAGGGCGCAGACGTCGAGTTCCTCGAGGTCGGCGACCTGGTCAGCGTGCCGTTCAACATCGCCTGCGGCCGCTGCCGCAACTGCAAGGCGGGCAAGACCGGCATCTGCCTGACCGTCAACCCCGACCGGCCCGGCTCGGCCTACGGCTACGTCGACATGGGCGGGTGGACCGGTGGGCAGGCGGAGTACGTCATGGTCCCCTACGCCGACTTCAACTGCCTGAAGTTCCCCGACCGGGACCAGGCGATGGCCAAGATCCGCGACCTGACCATGCTCTCCGACATCTTCCCAACCGGCTACCACGGCTGCGTCACCGCGGGAGCCACCACGGGGTCGACCGTCTACATCGCCGGGGCCGGACCGGTCGGGCTGGCCGCGGCCGCGTCGGCGCAGCTGCTGGGCGCGGCCGTCGTCATCGTCGGCGACCTGGTTCAGGAGCGCCTGGACCAGGCCCGCAGCTTCGGGTGCGAGACCGTCGACGTGTCCCAGGGTGACCCCAAGGACCAGATCGAGCAGATCCTCGGCGTCCCCGAGGTCGACTGCGCGGTCGACGCCGTCGGTTTCGAGGCCCGCGGCCACGGCAAGGACTCGCAGACCGAGGCGCCCGCGACCGTGCTGAACTCCCTGATGGACCTCACCGCCGCGGGAGGTGCCCTGGGCATCCCCGGTCTCTACGTCACCGGCGACCCCGGCGCGGCCGACGAGGCGGCCAAGACCGGCTCGCTGTCGCTTCGGCTGGGGCTGGGCTGGGCGAAGTCGCTGGCGTTCACCACGGGGCAGTGCCCGGTCATGCGCTACCACCGGCAGCTGATGATGGCGATCCTCTACGACAAGGTGCAGATCGCGAAGGCGGTCAACGCCACCGTCATCCCGCTCGACCAGGCACCCCAGGGCTACCGTGACTTCGACCGGGGCGCGGCGCGCAAGTACGTCCTCGACCCGCACGGCATGATCGCGGCCTGACCAGGGGGGTGGCCTACCGGACGGCCCCGTCGGCTGGAGCGTGACGTTCCCTCGTCCGCTCGTGGCGCGGGCAGGTAGGCGTGGACGTCGACGGGGGTGCGCCGCTCGCGTGCGGTCAGGAGCACGCGAGCCCGCATGCCGAGGATCACGATCGCGAGGAAGGCGCCCAGGGCGCCCAGCGAGGACAGCAGGGAACGCGCTGCGCTCCCGGCCGCCGGCCTCGCGCTCGCTCGCGCCGCGTCGGCTGCGCTTGCTCGCACGTCCTGGCCGGCCGCCTGCGCCACCGCCGCGGGCTGGGCCTCGGGCAGGGGCTCGATCAGCGCACCTACCGGGCGGGCCTTGGCGGCCACCGCGAAGGCCCAGTCGGAGAGGGCCCCGGCCTCCTGCCAGGCCGCGTTGGAGGTCTTCATCAGGGTCACCAGCACGGTGCGCCCGTCGCGCTCGGCGGCGGCGATCAGCGTGAAGCGCGCCTTGGACGTGTAGCCGTTCTTGACCCCGAGCGCGCCGTTGTAGTTCAGCACGTACTTCTGCTGCCTCCACAGCTCGAACGACCCGCGGGGCTTGCCCGGGGGGGCATGCGGCCGGGGAAGGTGGCGTTGCTCTTGTCCATGTACGCCCGCAGGGTCGGATTGCGCAGCCCGCCCGGCCGAGCAGCGCGAGGTCGTACGCCGAGCTGTATTGCCCGTCCTCGTCGAGCCCCGTCGGGTTGACCGCGGTGGTGTCGAGGGCGCCCAGCGCGCGCGCCTTGGTGTTCATCCGGTCAACGGTCTGCTGCACGCCGCCGGCGGCATTGGCCAGGGCGGTGGTCGCGTCGTTGCCGGAGCGCAGGTACAGCGCGTTGAGCAGGTCGTCGACGGTGCAGGTGCCACCCTCGACGATGCCGGCCTTGCTGCCCTCGATCGCCGCGTCCTCGTGCGTGGCGAGGTAGACCCGCCCGAAGTCCAGGTGCGGGAGGACCGTCAGCGACGTCAGCGTCTTGAGGGTGCTGGCGGGGCGCAGGCGGGCGTGGGCATTCTTGGCCGCCAGCACCTCACCGGTGCCGGCGTCGGCGACCAAGTAGGACTCCGCGCCCACCGCGGGCGGGGCGGTACCTCCCGGGGCAGCGCGGTGACCACTCCGGGCTCGGCCAGCCGGCCGCCGCCCACCGAGCCCTGCACGGCGCCCGGCGGCACCGGGTCCTCCGCAGCCCGGGCAGCTCCGGCGGCCGGCACCAGGGCGAGCAGCGGCACGAGCGCGGCGAGGGTGGCGACAGCCAGCCGGCGGCGCAGGTGCGGGGGCCGGGGAGGCGTCAGGACGACCTGGGGGGGAAGCATCCGCATGGTCGTCGTCCTCGACAGGTTCGGGGCAATACTTCACCTCGCCGATCCCGCGGATCTGCGCCCCGCCACCTCGCCTCCGGGAGCCGTCGTGACCCTGTCCCGCCGCGCCGCGGCCTTTCTGCTGGGCGTGGGCGCCTGGACCTGGCTGATCTGGCCCGCGTTCCTGCGCAACATCTGGCGCGACGAGCGGTCCTGGGACTCCGGGCCCACCCGCTTCTTCCTGGTGCACCTCGTCCTCACCGTCACCTCCCTCGCCCTGGGCAGCGGGGTCGGCGTGCTGGGCTGGCGCGGCCTGCGGCCGCGACCCGCCGAGCGCACCCTGGCCGGGCGGCTGGCGCGCCGCTGACCACCGGAGAGCCGAACGCGGCCGGCTCCGGACGGCGTGCGTACGGATCCGGCCGCGCTCGGGCGGCGACGGCAGGGGTCAGACGCGCCGGAAGATCAGCGCGCGCTTGACCTCCTGGATTGCCTTGGTGATCTCGATGCCCCGGGGGCAGGCGTTGGTGCAGTTGAAGATCGTCCGGCAGCGCCAGACGCCCTCCTTGTCGTTGAGGATCTCGAGGCGCTGCTCGCTGCCCTCGTCTCGGCTGTCGAAGATGAATCGGTGGGCGTTGACGATCGCGGCCGGGCCGAAGTACTGACCGTCGGTCCAGTAGACCGGGCACGACGTCGTGCAGGCCGCGCACAAGATGCACTTGGTGGTGTCGTCGAAACGCTCGCGGTCCTCGGGGGTCTGCAGCCGCTCGCGGGTGGGTGCGTTGCCACCGGCGATGAGGAACGGCAGCACGTCGCGGTAGGCGTCGTAGAACGGCTCCATGTCGACCACGAGGTCCTTGACCACGGGCAGGCCCTTGATGGCCTCGATCGTGATCGGCTTGCCCGGATTGACGTCCTTCACGAGCGTCTTGCACGCCAGCCGGTTCGAGCCGTTGATGCGCATCGCGTCGGACCCGCATACCCCGTGCCCGCAGGAGCGCCGGAAGTTGAGGGTGCCGTCCTGCTCCCACTTCACCTTGTGCAGGGCGTCGAGCACGCGGTCGGTGCCGTTGACGGTGACCATGTAGTCGGCCCAGTGCGGCTCGGTGTCGAGCTCGGGGTTATAGCGGCGGATTCGCAGGACCGCGTCGAAGACCTGGGTCTGCGCCGGCGCCTCGTCGGTGCGCGGCCCGGATGCCGTGGTGGTGACGTGCTGCGTCGCCTGCTCGTTGATGGCGGCCATGTCAGTACTTGCGCTCCATTGGCTGGTAGCGCGTCAACACGACCGGCTTGTAGTCCAGGCGCACCTCCGACTCGGAGGTGTCGGTGCCGTCGCCGGAGGCCGAGCGGTAGGCCATCGTGTGACGCATGAAGTTGACGTCGTCGCGGTGCGGATAGTCCTCGCGGAAGTGCCCGCCGCGGGACTCGTTGCGGGCCCGGGCGGAGACGACCAGGACCTCGGCGAGATCGAGCAGGAAGCCGAGTTCGACCCCCTCGAGGAGGTCGGTGTTGTAGCGCTTGCCCTTGTCCTGGATCGCGGCTCGGCGGTAGCGGTCCTTGAGCCCGGTGATGTCGATCTCGGCCTGCTTGAGCGTGGCCTCGGTGCGGTAGACCTGCGCGTTCAGGTCCATGCTCGTCTGCATCTCGGAGCGCAGCGCGCTCATCCGCTCGCCGGCGGGGCGCTCCACGAGATCGCGGAGCATGGCGAGGACCGCCCGCTCGGGCTCGGCGGGCAGCTCGACATGCGCGGCGGTGGCCGCGTACTCGGCGGCGGCGAGGCCGGCGCGGCGGCCGAACACGTTAATGTCGAGCAGGGAATTCGTGCCCAGCCGGTTGGCGCCGTGCACCGACACACAGGCGACCTCGCCGGCCGCGTAGAGCCCCGGCACGACGTCGGTGTTGTTGCGCAGCACCTCGCTCGCAACGTTGGTCGGGATGCCGCCCATCGCGTAGTGGGCGGTCGGGAAGACCGGGACCGGCTCGTTGTAGGGCTCGACGCCCAGGTAGGTGCGGGCGAATTCGGTGATGTCAGGGAGCTTCGCGTCGATCTGCTCCCGGGGCAGGTGGGTGAGGTCGAGGTGGACGTAGTCCTTGTCGGGCCCCGCCCCGCGGCCCTCGCGCACCTCGTTGGCCATGGCGCGTGCCACCATGTCGCGGGGGGCGAGGTCCTTGATCGTGGGGGCGTAGCGCTCCATGAAGCGCTCGCCGTCGCTGTTGCGCAGGATCGCGCCCTCGCCGCGGGCGGCCTCAGAGAGCAGGATGCCGAGCTTCGCCAGCCCGGTCGGGTGGAACTGGAAGAACTCCATGTCCTCGAGTGGCAGGCCGCGGCGCCAGGCGATGCCCATGCCGTCACCGGTGAGCGTGATGGCGTTCGAGGTCGTCTTGAACACCTTGCCGAAGCCGCCGCTGGCGAAGACGACGGCCTTGGCCTGGAAGACGTGGATCTCTCCGGTGGCCAGCTCGTAGGCGACGACGCCCGCGGTGCGGCCGTCGTTCATCAGCAGGTCGAGGACGTAGAACTCGCTGAAGAACTGCACGCCGTGCTTGACGCACTGCTGGTAGAGCGTCTGCAGGATCATGTGGCCGGTGCGGTCTGCCGAGTAGCAGGCGCGGCGTACGGCCGCCTCGCCGTGGTTGCGGGTGTGCCCGCCGAAACGCCGCTGGTCGATGCGCCCCTCAGGGGTTCGGTTGAACGGCAGGCCCATCTTCTCGAGGTCGAGGACCGCGTCGATGGCCTCCTTGCACATCACCTCGGCGGCGTCCTGGTCGACGAGGTAGTCGCCGCCCTTGACCGTGTCGAAGGTGTGCCACTCCCAGTTGT